>JANOCN010000299.1:0-5654 GCA_031412185.1 Betaproteobacteria bacterium
CATAAATGTCCAGCGTCTCAGTCGAGATGCGGGCCCATTTGTCGCGCGCTACGTTCGACAGTGTGCGCATGTTGTGCGACCGGTCTGCCAGCTTGATCAGGATGACCCGTACATCGCGCGCCATAGCCAGCAACATTTTGCGGAACGACTCCGCCTGGTTTTCCTCGCGGGTGGTGAAATGCAGCCGGTCGAGCTTGGTCAGGCCGTCCACCAATTCGGCCACGGGGGAGCCAAAACGCTCGATCAGCTCTATCTTGGTGACACCGCAGTCTTCCAGCGCGTCGTGCAACAGGGCCGCCATCAGCGCCTGGGCATCGAGCTTCCAGTCGGCGCACTGCGCAGCAACCGCTATCGGGTGGGTGATGTAGGGTTCACCACTGGCGCGAATTTGCCCTAAGTGGGCTTCGTCGGCGAACTTGTACGCCAGCCGGACCCGTTCGACGTCGCTCGGCGGCAGGTAATCCAGCTTGGACATGAGTGCCGCAAAACTGGCGGCCGCGGCATTCGCTGCCGCCGCGCTGAGCGTACTTCCGCCCGCAGCCTTTCGGCTTCGCTTGGCTGGTGCGTCGGGTAAGTTGAGACTGCTCACCCCCCAAATATAGCGCGCGGGTGCACTGCACAGTCAGCCAAAACAACAATGGCACCGCAAAGGGTGCCACTATTGTTGTAGGTTTGTAAGCTGGCGCTACAGAGGAACCTTCTTGAGCATTTCGATACCAATCTTGCCGGCTGCGATTTCGCGCAGGGCGGTAACACCCGGTTTGTTTTTGCTCTCGATCTTGGGAGTGTGCCCCTGGCTCAACATGCGCGCCCGGTAGGTTGCCGCCAGCACCAGTTGGAAGCGGTTTGGAATTTGGGCAAGGCAGTCTTCAACGGTGATACGGGCCATGGTGTCTTTCGAAGGTGTCGCTAGGGAATATTCAGCAAGCTGAAGGTCTGGGCACGGGCGCGGCGCTGGACCGCAAACTTGAGCCGCTGCGCATGCACGATCGATTTGAGATCGAACACCGCCCGGTCAAAAGAGTCGTTGATTATAACGAAGTCAAACTGGTGGATCTGTGCCATTTCAAGGGCTGCATTGCGCAAGCGAAGCTCGATCGTGGCCGCTGCGTCTTCACCGCGCCGCTCAAGCCGCAGCCGCAACTCTTCCCAGCTCGGCGGCAATACGAAGATCGACACCGCATTTGCAAAGATGCGTTTGATGGCCACTGCGCCCTGAAAATCGATCTCCAGCACCACATCCGAGCCTTGTTTCATACGTTCCGCAATGGCCTGGCGCGAGGTTCCGTAGCGGTGTCCATGCACTTCCGCCCACTCAACAAAACCGTCGGCCTGCACCATCGCATCAAACTGCTCCGGAGATACAAAGTAGTACTCGCGGCCGTCCTTTTCCTGGCCGCGTGGGGGTCGGGTGGTGTGGGATATCGACGGGCGAACCAGCGAGTCGAGCTCCAGCAAGGCCTAGACCAGACTGGATTTGCCGGCACCGCTGGGCGCAGCCACAACAAACAGGTTTCCGGGAAATTCCATCGGTTCAGGCGCTGGTGCGCTGGCTGCTCGGGTCGCACCATTCTATGTTCTGCGCCGCGAGCCCGAGGCGATCGGCACGGACGATTGATCACCCTCGCAGTGGTTAACCGCACACCGGGCCCGCAGCCCGAGTCAAAAACAAGCGAGATATATCGCTTGCTTATGCCGCCATCCGGGCATCCGTAACAGCATTGAACACCAGCGGGTTCATTCTGATCATCTGCGCGCTGCCAAAAATGCTGGCGAATGGCAAATCCGCTGCGTCATGCCCGGTGCCGATCCGGATTACGTCTTCGGTAGGTGCCATCCGGGTAGGATCAAACAAAACCCACCGACCTCCAAGGTAGGCTTCAAATACAGCGTGAAAGTCCGGCGGCGGAGCGTCCCACATCACATGTCCCACCACGAAACGCGCTGGAATATTCAACGCGCGGCACAGGGCGATGGCGACATGGGCATAGTCTCTGCATACTCCCGTGCGGGTTGCCAGAACATCCCGAGTTGTTCCGTATGGCAATGACGACCCAATCTCGTATTTGACATTGTCGCGTACCCATTGGCAGATGCGCTCCACACGCGCAAGTCCGCGGTCGAATGTGCCGATCCAGGCGACAGCCTCCGAGAATATGAGTTCAGACTCCACATACCGGCTGCCAGTCAGAAAAGGCAACACCTCCAGTGGTAGGTCCGCAACCTCCAACTCCTGCATCGCCGCAGATGGTGGAACCCTCTCGACATCGACGCTGGCGCAGTAGCGAATACTGAACTCGCCCACCGGGACGTTGACCTTGAGTGTTCGGGTGCCCGAAGCGTCGGCATGGCGCGTGAATGGCAACTCGGGAGCCATTGTCAAGCTTTCACCCAGAATGCGTTGATCGCTTGCGTAGGCAGCTTCAATCTTGAACACGAACGTCGAGGGAGTCAGAACACGGTAGTTCAACTCGCAGTCGATATCAAATGACTTGCGCATTGCATTATTTGGTAGGAGTGAGGTGCTGGCTATTTTCCCAACACCATGTATTTGGTCGAGCCCCGTTTTTCTGATTGACGGGTAGGAAATCACGCCATCATCCCGGGGCACCGGACCGTCAACACCGAAACTCCGTTAACCCTACTCGATGTTCTGCACCTGCTCGCGAATCTGCTCGATCAGCACCTTCATGTCGAGCGCAATGTTCGTGAGGGCCAGCGCGGCCGACTTGGAGCCTATGGTGTTGGCCTCGCGGTGCAGCTCCTGGATCAGGAAATCAAGCCGTTTGCCGATCTCGCCGCCTTTGGTCAGAAGCCGCTCCAACTCATCCAGATGCGAGCCGAGCCGGGTAATTTCTTCGGCGACATCGATGCGGATTGCAAATGCGGTGGCCTCTGCCAGAGCACGGTCGTGCACTGCTTCGGGTGCGGAGAGTCCCTGCGCTGCCGACATGGCTTCGTTCCAGCGCTCAATAAAGCGCTGGCGTTGCTGGGCCACCAGTTGCGGCACCAGCGGCAGTGCTTTTTGGGCCAGCGCGCGTATCTCCGCAATCTTGCCGATCAATGCGCTGGCCAGTCGGCCGCCTTCACGTTTTCGGGCGGCCAGCAGCTCCTTCAGGGCCTTTTCGGCCAGTCCAATCAGGTCGCCGCTCCAATCGTGCGTGCCGGATTGCTCGGTGGCTGCCAGACGCAGCACATCTGCAACGCCCAGGGGGCGTATGTCCGGCATCCAGGCGCGCACATTGTCTTGAACCGCATTGAGCCGCTGCAGCAACCTGGCTGACGGTTCGACCACCGGGCTTGCGGCACCGACCTCGATCGACACCCGTACCTCGACCTTGCCGCGCTTGAGTTGGCTCCCGAGCAAGTCACGCAGTGCGGGTTCCAGTTGCCGCAATTCCTCCGGCAGTCGAAACGAAAGGTCCAGAAATCGACTATTCACCGAGCGGATTTCAAGCCCCAGTGCACTGGCACCAGACCCCGACTTCTGCTCTGGTGTGGGGGGGGCGCTGGCGCTGGCGGCTTGCACCGCAGCGTAGCCGGTCATACTGTAAACTGGCATGAGATAAATGTCCAAGCTGTGGGATGGTGCCCCGACAAGCGCCGGGAACAACCGGTGCCGGGGTTCTGCTGCAAAAATTTTTAAGGTATGTCCAAGCTCAAACCCGCAGCCTTGCCACCAGACACGGTGATCGGCGGTTATCGCATTATCCGCAAAGTGGCGGCTGGTGGGTTCGGGCTCGTGTACCTGGCGCTGGATTCCGAGGGCCAGAAGGTTGCGGTGAAGGAATATTTGCCCTCGTCGCTGGCTTCCCGGTCGGTGGGCGAACTGGCACCGCAGGTACCGACCGACAAGTTGTCGCTGTACCGTCTCGGACTCAAGAGTTTCTTCGAAGAAGGCCGCGCACTGGCGCAGATTTCGCACCCATCGGTCGTCAGCGTGATGAACTTCTTCCGCGAGAACGAAACCGTCTATATGGTGATGAATTATCTGGAAGGCGCAGCGCTGCAGGATTTCATCATCACCGCGCGCGACCAGAAACAGCAGAAGGTGTTTCGCGAGTCCACCATCCGATCGCTGTTTGATGAAATTTTGCGCGGCCTGCGCATCGTCCACCAGCACAAGATGCTGCATCTGGACATCAAGCCAGCGAACATCTTTATTACCGACGACAACAAGTCGGTGCTGATCGATTTTGGTGCAGCGCGCGAGGTGTTGAGCAAAGAAGGCAATTTCATCCGTCCGATGTATACGCCCGGGTTTGCGGCACCCGAGATGTACCGGCGCGATTCATCGATGGGTCCTTGGACCGACATCTATGCCATCGGCGCCTGCATTTACGCTTGTATGCAGGGTTACCCACCCAATGAGGCGCCGCAGCGACTGGAGAAGGACCGCATCGCGACCGCATTGACGCGCCTGCGTGGCGTGTACTCCGACAACCTGATCGAGGTGGTCGAGTGGTGCATGGCGCTCGACCCGCTGTCGCGACCGCAATCCGTGTTTGCGCTGCAAAAAGAGCTGAGCCGGGAGGGCGAGCGGCGCTACACCAAACTGTCGGTGGCTGAGAAGGTGCGGTTACAGTTCGACACCATGGTGACGGATACCAAGAAGAGCACCAAGAGCCCTGCCAGTTCTGTGGCCAAACCAAAATGAAATTCTCTGTTTTTCAGGTCAGTCGCAAGGGTGGTCGGCAGCAAAACGAAGACCGCATGGGGTATAGCTACACGCGCAGTTCAGGCATTCTGTTACTTGCCGATGGCATGGGTGGCCACCCCGAGGGTGAGGTGGCGGCACAGCTGACGCTGCAGGCGATGTCGGCGCTGTACCAGAAGCAGGCCAACCCCGAAATTCCCGACGTCACCGGGTTTCTGAATTCGGCCATCATGGCGGCACATCGGCAGATCATCAAGTACGCTATCGAAAAAGGCATGCTCGATACACCCCGTACCACGGTGGTCGCGGCGGTGGTCCAGAACGGCACGGCAACCTGGGTGCACTGCGGCGATTCGCGCCTGTATCTGGTGCGGGCCGGCCAGCTGGTTACGCGTACCCGTGACCACTCGTACATGGAGCAGCCGCCGCATGGCCATTCGCCATCCAAAACGGCGGAGCGCCTGAACCGCAACATCCTGTTCACCTGCCTGGGTTCGCCCACCAAACCAGTGTTTGACATCACAGGGCCGATCCCGCTGCAGCAGGGCGACAAGATCATGTTGTGCTCGGATGGATTGTGGGGGAGTCTTGCAGACAGCGACATCGTGCGACAGCTCAGCGCCAAACCGGTTGGCCAGGCAGTGCCCGATCTGGTTGAGAGCGCGTTGCAGAGCGCCGGTGCCAGCAGCGACAACGTGACCGCGATTGCGCTCGAATGGGAGACGCCGGATGAGTTCGAAACCACCAAAGGCAGCGTATCGACCGATCAGATCAACGATGGTGTGTTCGCCAGTACGGTGCAGTCCGGCGGGCTGGTGGGTGGTGATGACGACCTGGATGATGCTGCGATAGAGCGATCTATAGCCGAGATCAACGAGGCGATACGCCGCTCCGCAGCCAAGCGGCGCTGAATACTTTCATCTTCGGGCCGGTGCCAAGCCTGCGCCCTCACATTTCCGATAGGACCTGCATTGAGCGAATTTCAAAGAAGCGGCGC
>JANOCN010000300.1:0-3612 GCA_031412185.1 Betaproteobacteria bacterium
GGCGATGCCATGCGGCGCCATCGTCAGGCGTTCGGTGGTGAGGCGATCGATCATCGCGGCTTGCCATAGAAGCGCCGTCGGCTTCATGCTAGCCCCGCGCCATGATCCGCTCCGCCCGCCCGTCCGATCTCGCCGCGGTGCGCGACGTCGAGCTGTCGGCGGCAACGGTGTTCATCGGCACCCACATGGATTTCGCCGCCAACCATGCCCCCAACCATCCGGTCGATCTGTCCAACATAGTGCTCGATATGCACGGTGTGCCACCGTTTCACCAGCGCGTTTACGCACTGGCGCGCGGCATAACGCCGGGCGAGACACTTACCTATGGCGAAATTGCTCTGCGGCTGGGGGACTCCGGGCTGGCACGTGCAGTCGGTCAGGCGCTGGGGCATAACCCGTTTGCGCCGGTGGTGCCGTGCCACCGCGTCCTCGCGGCCGGTGGCCGTGCGGGAGGCTTCTCGGCCAACGGCGGAGTAGATACCAAACTGCGCTTGTTGCAAATAGAACGTGCTCGAATCAATGGCCCCGGCTTGTTCGACGCGCCAGCGCCTGCGCCAACCGGTTAGGGAAGTACTGAACAAGTCCGCGCCGTGCGCGGCGCCTGTCAGCGACCGCGCGATACGCGCATTCAGGCAGTCCAACGGCTTGCCGTCGCACCTCGAAAGTTCCGCGCCGGTTATCTGCACGCCCGAGGTTCACGGTGCAAAATGCACTTTGCCGCACTTCGCTCAAATGTCCCGCCGTCTCAAGATTTTCAGCGCCATTCTGGCCCTAGCTGCACTGGCGGGTTTGGCTGGATACCTGACCTTTCGCCTCCCCGCTTTCGGTGGCGCGTTTGAAGGAGCGCGGCTTGAGCGTATGCGCCAATCACCGCAATACGTGTCCGGGCGTTTTGAGAACGACCCGCCGTACAAGAGCGCGTTGGATCTGGTGCAGAACCTGCGGGACTACCTGGGTGACGAGGTACGCGAACCCCGCTTTGTCATACCCGTTCTGCCGGTGACTGCGCAATCCTTGCAAGCTGCGCCTGCGCCCGGCATGCGCGCGATCTGGTTTGGCCACGCCAGTGTTCTGGTGGAGATAGATGGTGTGCGGATCATGACCGACCCGGTGTTTGCCGAACGTGTCTCCCCGCTGCGATTCATCGGCCCCACGCGGTTTCACCCGCCCCCCATACCGCTCGATCAGTTGACCGGCATCGACGCCGTGGTGATTTCGCATGACCACTACGACCATCTGGACATGGACTCGATTCGCCACCTGGCGCGCAACGGCACGCATTTCTATGTGGGGCTGGGTATTGGTGCGCACCTGCAGCACTGGGAAGTTCCTGCTGGTCAGATACACGAGATGGACTGGTGGGAATCGGTGACGGTGAAAGGCGTCACGCTCCATTGCACCCCGGCGCGGCACTACTCCGGCCGCAAGAGCATGGACAACTCCACGCTGTGGACGTCGTGGTGGCTCAAAGGTGCCAGCCACTCGGTCTACTTCAGCGGTGACACCGGGTATGCACCCCACTTTGCCGAGATACGCAAGAGATTGGGCGCACCAGATCTAGCACTGATCAAGGTGGGCGCTTACGGTGACACCTGGCTCGACATCCACATGGGCCCCGAGGCCGCCATCCAGGCCTACCAGGACCTGGGTGCCAAGACTCTTTTACCTGTGCATTGGGCCACCTTCAACCTGGCCTACCACGCGTGGAACGAGCCGCTGATTCGCACCCTTGCCGCAGCCACTGCGAAAGGCGCTACCGTGGTGACGCCCCGTGTCGGTGAACCGGTCGAGTTTGGCAAACCGTTTGTAAACCAGCCCTGGTTCCTCCCTGGCCGCTGACCAGCCGCCCCGTTGGTGCGCGGCTGGTGCGGTTCAAGTGCCGATGCGCCCGCCGTCAAGTTTGGTGATCACCACGGTGGCAGACCGCGGTCGTTTGCCAGCCCCGTAACCAGCGTTGGCAGGCCATTGGCTTTCGTACTTGGCGGGGTCACGCACATCGGCCATCTTGGTGTTTTCGCCTGGGTGCTGGATATTCACAAACATCGCTTTGCCATCCGGACTTTCGCACCAGCCGGTAATCTCAGCGCCCTTCGGCCCAACCAGGAAGCGCTTGAGCGTGGCCTCGGTCTGCGCCTTGCCGGCATGGGTGTCCACGCGTTTCTCGCTGCCGTCGCTGCGCTTGTAGGCCAAGGACTTTTTGCTGCCGTCACCGACTTGGCCCGGGATGGCCGCCAATAACATGCAATTGGTCTGGTCGGTGTAAGCGCCGTCGTCAGTTTGAATCCAGCAGATGCCGGTGGCCGGGCTGAACACCAGACCGTCCGGTGACGAGAGATCGTTGGCGTCGGTCAGGTTGGACAGGTTCACCAACCCTTTGTCTGCACCCGCTTCCGAGGCGAACAGGTAGATGTCCCATTTGAACGCGGTGTCTGCCGGACGGGCTTCTGCCAGCCGGACGATGTGGCCGTTGACGTTGCCATTGCTCTCGCGGCTGCCTTTCATGTCTTTGTAGACCCGCGGGTTGGCTGCGTCGGCGGACACCTCGCCATCCACCGTGCGGTTGCTGTTGTTGGTGAGCGTGAAGTAGACCTCGCCGTTGCGCGGGTTCACACCTGCCCATTCCGGCCGGTCCATTTTGGTGGCACCCACGGCATCGGCGGCCAGGCGGGTAAAAATGGCCACGTCAGCGTCGGACTTGAATTCAAAGTCGGGGTTGGCGGCGACGATCGGGTTTTTCATGTTGAGTGCTATCCACTCGCCCGTGCCGTTGTCTTTGAACTTGGCCACATACAGCGTGCCTTTGTCCAGGTATTTGTCGCCTGCGGCCATGCGATTTGACGGGTTGGCGTCGCGCGCGTCCCACACGGCTTCGGAGACAAACTTATAGATGTATTCGCCGCGCGAATCGTCCCCCATGTACGCCACAACCGCCTGCCCCGCCACCGGTGTGGCAAAGGTAGCGTTCTCATGGCCCATCCGTCCAAGCGCCGTGCGTTTGCGCAGAATCTGCCCGCCGTCGTACGGATCAAGCTCGACGATGTAGCCAAACGTATTCATTTCGTTGCGGTAGTCATCGCGTGCGCTGGCCCCCGTGGCCCCATTGTTCCAGCGCACGTATTTATCCTCAGTGCCCGCAGTCTCCCAGCCATGCCGGCTGGGCGCACCGGCAGCGCGGCCGTAGCGGTTCAGCGCCACCACCGATTTGTCGTTTCTGCCCCGGCGATCGTTGTCCCTGGCATCGCGCGAAAAGTAGCCGAACCAGTTTTCTTCGCCCGACACATAGGTGCCCCAGGGTGTCTTGCCGGTGCCACAGTTGTTGAGCGTGCCGCGCGAGCGGGTGGCGTCCGCGTTGTAGCGCGTCACCAGATGCTCGCTACCACGCGCCGGGCCGTGGATGGCCGCGTCTGACATGGTGGTCACACGGCGATTGAAACGCGAGGTCGGTTTGTGCGACCACTTGCCAGATTGGGCCTCGACTTCGATCACCGACAAGCCGTGAATCATCAACTCCTTGTCCACTTCAGATGCCTTGCGCGGCAAGGTGGAGGTGCCGCCATCTGCATGCAGAAAGAAGGACGACAGCTTTTCGTCCGTAGTAGCTTCGTGGTTCAT
>JANOCN010000301.1:0-17770 GCA_031412185.1 Betaproteobacteria bacterium
CGCGATACCCACATCCAGATCGAGGGTCCGGTAGTTGCCGAGTTGCAAAAGTTGTTCCTGCAGACCTGGGAGAAACAACGCGGCAAACCACTCACAGTCAACAACTACTTTCCCGAACTCACGGCGCAGGGCAATGAAATCGTGCGCGCCATCGGCAGCAGTCCGGACGACCCGTACAGCCTGATATATCTGACCCTGATTTCGGCGATTGGTAACGCTGAGAAGCAGATCTATGTGACCAATGCCTACTTCGTGCCTGACCCGCAACTACTGAAAGCGCTGGGCGATGCCGCGGCGCGCGGGGTGGACGTGCGGCTGATTCTGCCGAGCCGGTCCGACTCGTCGGTGGTGTTCCATGCCGGGCGCTCGTATTACAGCGGCCTGCTGGCGGCCGGCGTCAAACTCTACGAGCGGATGGGTGCCGTAATGCACGCCAAAACGGCGGTGATCGATGGCGTCTGGTCTACCGTGGGATCGACCAACCTGGACGCGCGCAGTTTTCTGGACAACGACGAAATCAACGCGGTGATCCTGGGACGGGACTTCGGTCAGAAGATGCAGGCCATGTTTGCCGACGACCTGCGCGCCTCGCAGCCGGTGGACAAAGATGCCTGGGAACAACGGCCTGCGCAGCTAAAACTCAAGGAGTGGGCGGCCCGGCTCTGGGGGCGGCTCCTGTAGGCGCTGCCAGAGCCAGATCGCGCGCTGACTCAGCGCAAAAGCGCGCCAGATCGCGCAACACCGTCTGCACCGCCTGGTTGGCCGCGACCACACCACCGTACGGGTCGTCGCTGGCGGCGGTGACCTGGCTTTCGAAGTCGCGCTGACCGATCACGCGGCGGGTCCGGTCCTCCACCAGGGTAGCGCGCAGTACCAGCACGACCCGGCTCGGTTGTACCCGAAAGTCGTGCTGCAACCGGATGATCTCGGTGTCCAGCCGCAGTTCACCAGCGGCAGCGCCTGCCGTCAACACCACGGCGCGGAACGCGCCGCTTGCCTGCAGCGCACCTACCAGCAGAGGTGTGATCAGCCGTGCTGGCGGCTCGACCCATTCGCTGTGCGCAAAATACTCCAGCTTGTGTTGTTCTCGCACATACATGATGCGCTGGCTGTCGTAGCCGGCAGCGGCGCGCGGCGCAGCAACCACCAGGGCCGGCAGCGTTGCAGTAGCAGAGCGCACCGACGGCAAAACGATGGCCGGCGGAGATGCAGGCGCATCGAGTGAATAAAAGGCCGGTGCGGCCGTTGCGCTCGGACCGAGCAGGCTGCTGCAACCCGACAGCGCCACCACGGCGGCGGCGGCCGCCAACCTTATTGCCAGCAGCAAGGGCCGGGGCGCGGCATTGTTTCGAAGGATGGTCATGGTTTTACGCCGGTTTCACCGGGCCCTTCGGGTACCGGCTTGCGGCCAAAGATAAGGCCGCGCGGGTCGCGCTCGGTCTGTTCGCTCAGGCGGCGCAGCGACGCGGAGAGTGTGCTCAGTTCGCCCAGCAGGCGTTCGAGTTCCGGCAGGGTTTCCGACGTAAAGCGCTTCACGTCTGCACCTACCGAATCCACTGTTTTGGTCGCGCTTTCGCTGGTGCGGCTGACCTGGTTGCCCATCTTTTCGATCGACTGGGCGCTGGCTGAAATGCGATCCATCGCCGGACCTATCTGTGCGCTGGCACTGGAGGTATTCTCGAAGGTGCGTGCTGCGTTGCGCAAGCCTGCATCCAGTGTGTCCTTGCGCGCGGCCACGGTGCGCGCCACGGCAGCAATATCGGCCAGTGCAGCGGTGAAAGCCGCCTGGTTCTCCTTGCTCAGCAACGCGTTGACATTGTTGGAGGTATCGTCAAGTTTGGCCAACACATTGGTCAACACGTTTTCCAGACGCGTGCTCAAAGAGGCTTTGGTGCGGATCACCGGATACTGGTTGCCTGCCACGGCGCGCAGTGGCGGCGCGTTACGCGTGCCACCACTGAGCTCCACATAGGTGATCCCGGTGAGCCCCTGGGTTTTCAGCACGGCGACGGTGTCCTCCTTAACCGGTGCGCCTTCTTCCAACGCAAACAGCAGGTTGACCCGTTCCGGATTCGCCGGGTCAATCTGGATGTTGCGCACCTTGCCTACATCGACTCCCAGGTGTTTCACGGGTGCATTCAGATTGAGCCCGGCCACCGACTCGTCCATTACGGCGAAGTACAGCTCGTATTTGGTCTGCCATGCGCCACCCGAGGCCAGCCACAACAAGACGGCAATCAGTGCCGTGCCCAGCAAGAGCACGAACGCGCCCACGAGTGGGTAGTTGACTTTTGTTTCTATGATGTTGCTCCAACGGCATCGACCGCATCGACGGCATTTTTCGCTCCGTGTGTAGCCACATGTTGCTGCTGCGCCGTACGGCCGCGGGTTCCGCCGAAAAACTGGCGCACGGCCGGGAGCTCCATGCCGGAGAGCTCAGCCATACTACCAATGGCCTGGACCGTGCCGTCTGCCAACACTGCGACCCGGTCGGCAATCTGCCACAGCAGGTCCAGGTCGTGCGTGATCATCACGATGGTCAGGCCAGTGTCGTCGCGCAGTTTGCGTACCAGTCCGTCCACGCCGTCTGCGCTGTGCGGGTCCAGCCCGGCGGTCGGTTCGTCCAGAAACAGCAGCTCCGGGTCGAGCGCGAGAGCGCGGGCCAGCGAGGCGCGTTTCATCATGCCGCCACTGAGCTCGGACGGGTACTGCGCACCAACCTCCGGTGCCAACCCGGCCAGCGCGAGTTTCTGCGCCGCGCGTGCGTCCACCTCTGCGTCTGCCCGCTCGGTGTGTTCGCGCATTGGCAAGCCGATGTTCTCCTGCACCGTCAACGCGCTGAACAGCCCGCCGTGCTGGAACATGACGCCGAAGCGCAAGCGCAGCGCACATGCCTGGTCTTGGTCCAGTTGGTCGATCGCGGTACCAAGCACCTGGATAGAACCGGAGCTCGGTTTTTGCAGCAGAATCATCTCGCGCAGCAAGGTAGATTTTCCCGAACCGCTGCCGCCGATCACCGCGAAGATTTCTGCACGGCGTACCTCAAGGTTGATGTCGCTGTGCACCACGTGGTTGCCGAAACGCGTGGACACATTGCGGACCTCGATGACGTTTTCCGACGGCTGGGCGCTGGCTGGCATGTCATTCATGCTCTCAGAGGTCCAGCATGCTGAAGGCAATCGAGAACAACGCATCGGCCACAATCACGAGAAAGATCGACTGCACCACGCTGCGGGTGGTCTGGCGCCCGACGCTGTCAGCGCCACCATGGGTTTGAAAACCCTGGAAGCAGCCCACCACCGCAATGATGACGGCAAATACCGGTGCTTTGCCAATGCCCACCAGGAAGGCGGTTGGGCTCACCGCCTTGGAGAACCGGTCAAGAAAGTCGGCAAATCCCACACCGAGCTGGGCCTGCGCCATCACCATGCCGCCAAACACGCCCAGCAGGTCGGCAAACACCGTGAGCAGCGGCAGGGCGATCACCAGCGCAATAATTTTGGGCAACACCAGCAGTTCCAGCGGGGCGATTCCGATGGTGCGCATGGCGTCGATCTCTTCCGTGACGGCCATGGTGCCGATCTGCGCCGCATAAGCTGAGCCGGAGCGACCGGCGATGATGATGGCGGTCATGAGCGGCGCGAACTCGCGCAGCATCGACAACCCGACCAGGTCCGCGACAAAAATATTGGCACCGAAACGCCGCAACTGGTCGGCCGCCTGGTAGGCCACCACAACACCCATCAGAAAAGACAGCAAGCCCACGATCGGCAAGGCGTCGACGCCGGCGCTGCGGATGTTGTACAGGATCGGGCGCCACCGCATGCGTTTCGGGTGTACGACACAGGCCGCAAGAGCCAGCGCGGTCTCGCCCACAAAACCAAGCAGCGCGCGCACCTGCCCAGCGGCGCTGGCAGCGCGTCGCCCGACGGACGCCAGAGCGCCCGGTGGGGTGGTTGTGTCGGTGGGCGACGGTTGGGCTTGCATGATCACGCGCAAGGCTAGGGCAAAGCGCGGTTTCCGTATGTGCGGCTGCGCACAGACCAGGCCCGCTTACTGGGACAACAGCCGCTCGCTCTCTTTGCGGACGGTGGCATAACATTCGCAGGTGCAGCTTTCAAGCCCCGCCCGGTCCAGCACCGAAATGTGTCCGCGGCGGTAGCGGATCAGGCCGGCGCGCTGCAACCGGCCGGCAGCGGCGGTGACGCCTTCGCGGCGCACGCCCAGAATGTTCGATATCAGTTCCTGTGTCAGCACCACCTCTCGCGCAGTGGTCCGGTCCAAGGTTGCCAGCAACCACCGGCACAACTGCTGCTCCAGCGAATGGTGCCGGTTGCAAACCGCCGTCTGGCCTATCTGCGTAATCAGGGCCTGGGTGTAGCGCAGCAACAAACGCTGTAGCGGACCCGCACGGTTAAATTCCTGCTTCAGCGCAGCGCGCTCCAACCGATAAGCATGGCCCGCAGTCAGCACCACTGCCGAGCTGGGCATCGTTTCGCCGCCCATAAACAGGGAGACGCCGACCACACCTTCCAGGCCTACGGATGCCACCACGGCGGAGGCACCGGACTCCATGACACAGTGCAACGCCACGATGGATGCGATCGGAAAATAGGCATGCGACAGTGTTTGCCCCGGGCCATACAACATCTCACCCAGAGGCATCGCAACCAGCTCCAGGTGCTCCGAAAGACGCTCCAATTCGGCTGGGGGCAGAGCGCCCAGCAGCAGGTTCTTCTTTGGGCTGAACGGTGGCATGCTGCAGTGCGTGATGATCGTTGCCGTCACTTCTTGCCGGTCACTTCGCTGCCGATGCCGCGGTAGCCGGTAAAGCAGGCGGATCGATCAAAGATCGGCTCGCCGCTCACCCGGAAATGCTGGGTTGAGCCATCGGGGTTGACGCGGCCAAAAGGAAAATCAATAAACGGTTCACGCGCCGCTATCTTTGCCCGCAGCTCGTCCCGTTCGGTTTCGTTCCAGCCGGTTATCTCGCCTTCGCCGGGGCGCCCCAGAAACGAGGTAATCCGGATACCGAGCATTTCCAGAACCGGCCCCGACACTTCGGTAAAGCTGCCAGTCGCGTTCTGTTCCCAATACCAGTCAGACGCCAGTTCCGTCAGGCTGCGAAAGCGCGCTTCGCTGGCGCGCAGTTCTGCGGTCCGCTCCTGCACCATCTGCTCGAGCACTTTGTTGTACTCGGCCAGTTGCCGGTACAAAAGCCGCACCTCCAGCATATTGTGGATGCGCGTCTTGACCTCCAGCAGATCGAACGGCTTGCTGATGAAATCCATGGCACCGGCTTGCAGCGCCTGTAATTTGTGGCGCGGCTCGGCTGTGAGTACGATCACCGGAAGGTAAGCCTCCGTCGCATGGGACTTGAGACCCTCCATCACTTCGAACCCGTCCATACCCGGCATCTGCAGGTCGAGTAGGATCAGGTCGTAGCTGTTGACGCGATGCAGGGCGCTGACCTCGCGTGGCTGCGTGGTGGACGCGATAGTGGTGTAGCCAATGTCGCCCAGCAGCTGTTCGAGGAGGCTGATATTGGTCGGTTTGTCGTCAACAATCAGGATGCTGGCGGCCAGGATGTCGCTTGGTTGAATCATGATGTTATTTTCCGTTGCCGTTGCCAGGGTGTGCCCGCGCCGCCGCGAGCTCCAGCGCTGCATCCAGCGCAAGGGTAAGTTCGTCCAGCTTGACGGGTTTGGTGAGATAGCGAAAGAACCCGGCGCGCAGACCGTTTTCAATATCGCGCGGTATCGCGTTTGCGCTTAACGCCAGCACCGGAATACGCGCGGTCGCCGGGTCCTGCGCCAGAACGCCTAACGCCTGTACGCCACTGATACCGGGCAGATGGATGTCCATCAGGATCACATCGGGCCGGCAGGCGCGCGCCATCGCAATGCCACTGGCACCATCTTTCGCAGTCAGCAGCCGGACATCGTGCCGGCGCGTTATCAGGTCTTCCACCAGCATCAAGTTAGCCGTGTTGTCTTCGACATAAAGCAGGGTGTGCGTTGGCAGGCCAGCTCCGGCCGCCGTTGGCGCGACGAACGTGGACTCGATGCGGTCCACCTGCATCGACGAATCCGTCGCAACAAGCAACTCCACCCAGAAGGTACTACCTTCACCGATCGTACTTTCCACGCCAATGGCACCCCCCATCAGTTCGACCAGCCGTTTCGTCATGACCAGCCCAATGCCAGTGCCTTCGCTGCCCGTGGTCTCTTGCCCGAGCCGGTTGAACGGCTGAAAAAGCTGCCCAAGCTGCTCTGCCCCGAGACCCTCACCAGTGTCCTGCACCCGAATCCGGATACTTCCAGGAGTGTCGGCATGACACGACACCAACACCGTGCCACCGACCTTGTTGTATTTGATGGCATTGGAGAGCAGGTTGGTCAGTACCTGTTTCACACGGATGCGGTCGGCATGCACAAACCCTATGCCCGAAGTATCGGGAAAACGCAAATCAACGGCGCGTTTTTGCGCCAGTGGTTCTACCATGGCCGCGCTCTCCCGTACCACTTCGGCCAGTGAAATAGCTTCGAGCGACAGCGACAACTGGCCAGACTCGACCAGGGCCAGATCGAGAATTTCGTTGATCAGTTCCAGCAGGTACCAGCCTGCTTGCAGAATCTGGCCCAGGCTGCGCTTCTGCGAAACGGTAGGCGGTGGCGAGCCCGATTCAATCAGCTGGGCAAAGCCGAGGATGGCACTGAGCGGTGTGCGCAGCTCGTGGCTCATGCTGGAGAGAAAGTCCGACTTGGCCCGGTTGGCCTCATCGGCGACCGCAATGGCACGATTGAGCCGCACTTCAACCTGTTTGCGTTCCGTAATGTCGTTGAAAATTATGGCAACCTTGTGGGCTTCCGGTGCACCTACGCGGCAGGCATAGGCATCAAACCAGCGACCCCCCATCGGTTTGGCTTCGTTCACAAACCGCAAGGCTTCGCCGGTGCGCGCGACCTTGCCGTAGATCTCGAACCAGTGCGCTTCGAGATCGGGAACCAGTTCGCGCATCAGTTTGCCGGTCGCATTGGCGATACCCGTCTGCCGCTCGAACGTCGGATTTACTTCCAGAAAGCGGTAGTCGACCGGCTGCTCAAGTTCGTCAAAGATCATCTCGATGACACAAAACCCTTCGTCAATCGAACTGAACAACGTGCGGTACCGCTCTTCACTGTCATGCAGGGCTTGTTCTGCAAGCTTGCGGTCGGTGATATTGCTGAAAAGGACGACGACTTTGGAGCTTCCCGGCCCGCCGAGCCTGCTGGCATAGATGTCGAGCCATCGGTCGCCCAGACCTTTGATCTGGTTCGCACGGCGCATCGGTTCACCGGTCAGGGCAACTTTGGCGTAAAACTCTATCCAGTGCATTTCAAGGTCTGGGATCAATTCAAGCACCCGTTTCCCCACGATGTCGCGCATGCCAGTGAGCCGCTCCAGGGAAGGGTTGCTTTCCAGAAAGCGGTAATCGACCGCTTGTTGGTGTTCATCAAAAATCATTTCGATGACGCAAAGACCTTCGTCCACGGTTTCGAACAAGGTGCGGTAACGGAGCTCGCTCTCGCGCAGCGCTTCCTCGGCGCGCAGGCGCTCCAGGCGCGTCCAGACGCGCGCCGTGAGCTCTTGCGCCAACGCAATCTCATCCTGGCGCCAGTCGTAAGGGGCCGAATGGTAGAGGCACATCGCAAAGCGCCATTGCCCGTCCCGCGTAAGCGGTACGCAAACGAACGATGCGATCTGGAGTTGGGCAAATTTCTCGGGGCTGGTACGCACATCGTTCGCTGTGTCACGCACAACAATCGTGTCCCCCGCGCGGGCCGCCCGGACGAACTCCCCCTCCACAAAGTCGGCTAGGCGATACGTGCCCACCAGGCCCGGTACGTCGGGCCGGTGCCAGTCGTGGAATATCTCCACCCGCTCGGCCGACTCGTTGATCTCGACAAACGCACACAGCGAGAGGCTCAGGTAAGCACCGAGTTTTTCGCCGACCGTACGCGTCATCTCAGCCACGCTGGCCCAGGTGACCAGGTCATTGCTGACCTCGGCGAGAAACTCGGAATTCAGCTCAGCACGTCTGCGTTGCGTCACATCGCGCGATATGGCGAGCAAGCGCAGCGGGTCGCCTCGGCTGCCGCGAATCTGCGAAATAGACACGTCCCACCACTTGGGTTCACCCCGCAGTGTCCGAAAGAAACCGACGAACTTTCCGGTCCCGCCGCCGATCGCTGTGGCAAGCGCCTGTTGTGCTGCCGCGCGATCAGCACCATGCCAGAATTCCAGCCATGATTTGTCGAGGAACGGCGTTATGTCCTCGATGCCGAGCAACTCCTGCCCGGTCTCCATGGACAGCAGGTTGCCGTCCGTGTCGAGCACTTTGATGCAGTCCGGGCTGCTTTCAATAACGCCGCGGTAGAACTCTTCGCGCATCCGCAGCGCGTCATGGTTCAGCCTGCGCACCCTGATATCACTGTCAGTCAAATTGAGTCCGATTGCTCTGGTCTGAGGTGATTCCCAGCGCACATGCAATCCCGCGGTCGGCAGATGGCGAGTGACTGAATTCGGTGTAGGCGCATGGCTGGATGGCGCAAGGTAAGCAGCGTTTGATTGTCTCGACGCTTGTGGCGGCGGTCTGTACGCTGGCACACCAAGCGCCGCGAACGCGATCGGTCAGCGCCCGTTCGCAGGCGTCAGTGGCGCAAATGACACGCCGCCCGTAGGACAAGGTGCATGCGCGGAGTCAGCCATGGCTGTGACTTGGAAGCAATGTGTGCCGGCGCACACAAATCTCCATGCATTGCGCAAACAATGGGGCTCGTTCGTGCCTTTGGCAATTTGCGCGGCACGCCCCAACCCTAGTTAATCTGGAGATTGTTATGAACCAACCCAAACGTTTTTCCGCTGTTTTGCCAGTTTTGGCATTGGTGTCCCTGCTGGGCTTAGGCGGTTGCGCCGGCATGACCAGCCAGGAAAAAGGCATTGCAACGGGTGCCGTAATTGGCGGCGTGGCCGGCAACGTGTTGTGCGGTGGCCTTGCGTGCACCGGCATTGGTGCCGCCGTGGGCGGGGTGATCGGCAACGAAGTCGCCAAACCGAAATAAGCGACTTGGTGTTCCGGTAGTCCCCTCGGGCAGCTATTTGCTGGTTGTCGTTGGGTTGCCTTTGGGTGGGCGAATATTGCCCTCCCACTGGCAGGAGAAGGTGTGGCAGCGATAGCGCTGGACCAGCACGAAGAAGCTCAACAGGTGGTCAATCGGCCGCCGCGGAACCCGACTCAGGTGCCCCTGGCATTTGGGGCACGCCACGCGACCCTGACCCGAGTAATCGGTTGCAGGTTGATTGGTTGGGTGCGGCTTCATGGGCAACAACGGTACCGGAAATTCGGACGCTGGGCATATGTGAAACGTTACGTCACCTTATATTATTGACGGTATTCGGTTGTTCTTCACGGGACTCACGACGCAGCAGCGATGGTTTGCGCGTATACGCTAGCGCAGTTTTGGTCCAAGCCAAGAGATCGCCGCCGCGCGCTTCAAAACCTCGGCAGGTCGGCAAACGCCGGCTCGCGCGGTTTCCCACCCCGCACGACTTCTTTCCCATACTCGGCGCAGCGCACCAGAGTCGGTATGACCTTGCCTGGGTTGAGCAGGCCGTCTGCATCGAAAGCGCGTTTCACGCCAAGCATTTGGGCGTTTTCTGCGGCGCTGAACTGCACACACATCGAGTTGAGTTTTTCAACCCCAACTCCGTGTTCACCCGTAACCGTGCCGCCCATGGCGACGCTGGTTTCCAGGATGTCCGCACCAAACAATTCGCAACGGCGGAGCTGGTCCGCATCATTGGCATCGAACAGGATCAGTGGGTGCAAATTGCCGTCGCCTGCGTGGAAAACGTTGGCACAGCGTAGCTGGTATTTCTTTTCCATTTGCTGGATGGCTAGCAGTATGTCGGCCAGGCGTTTGCGCGGAATGGTCGAATCCATACACATATAGTCCGGGCTGATGCGACCGCTGGCGGGGAAGGCATTCTTGCGGCCGCTCCAGAACTTCAGGCGTTCGGCTTCGTTTTGGCTGACGGTTATGGCGGTGGCGCCCTTGCGGGTGAGCACGTCGCGCATGCGACCGATTTCTTCTTCAACCTCGTCGGCAGTTCCGTCGCTTTCGCACAGCAAAATTGCTTCGGCTTGCAGGTCATAACCCGCGTGCACGAAATCCTCCACCGCAGCGGTCATGGGTTTGTCCATCATTTCCAGACCAGCCGGAATGATACCGGCGGCGATGACCGCCGCAACCGCATCACCGGCTTTGCGGATATCGTCAAAACTGGCCATGATGCAGCGTGCGAGATGCGGCTTGGGGACCAGTTTGACTGTAACTTCGGTCGTCACAGCCAGCATGCCCTCGGAGCCGATGATGACCGACAGAAGATCGAAACCTGCAGTGTCCAGCGCGTCAGACCCAAACTCCACCGGCTCGCCCTGTACCGTGAAACCCTTGACCTTGAGCACGTTGTGCAGTGTCAGGCCGTACTTGAGGCAATGCACGCCGCCTGAATTCTCGGCCACGTTGCCGCCAATCGTGCAGGCAATCTGGCTCGACGGGTCGGGCGCGTAATACAGTCCCAGCGGCGCCGCCGCTTCACTGATGGCCAGGTTGCGCACGCCACACTGCACCACGGCGGTACGGCTGAGCGGATCAATTTTCAGAATCTTGTTGAACTTCGCCAGGCTCAGGGTCACGCCGAGCGCGTGCGGCATCGCCCCACCCGACAGCCCGGTCCCCGCCCCACGCGCAACCACTGGAACTCCCATTTGATGGCAGGTTGTGAGCACCGCCTGCACTTGTTGCCAGGTCTCCGGCAAGGCCACCACCAGCGGGCGCTCCCGGTAAGCCGTCAAGCCGTCGCATTCGTAGGGTGTCGTGTCTTCGCGGTGCCACAGCAGGGCATGACCGGGCAAAACCGCCTGCAGGGCAGCGACCACGTCGGCTTGGCGTTCGGCGCGCGCGTGCAGCGCCACTTGTGGGTTGGAAAGAGCAGTGTTCATGATGTGTTGCCTGTCAACTGTAGGGCATCGTGGTGCGTGCGGGTGTGAGCAATATTTCAGCCGTGTTTGAAACAACTGGGGTCGGACTTGCGTTCAATTAAATATTTTGTAATAATTGCTACATCTCAAGTATCAAACATTTCATTATTCTCTTAATCATCTTCCGATTCGATATGTTCGCCATCCTGATAGTTACCCTGCCGACCCAGCCCAATGCGGTACGCCTGCGCATCTGGCGCGCGCTCAAGACGCTCGGCTGTGTAGCCCTGCGCGACGGGGCTTATCTGCTGCCGCTGGAGCAGGCGGCGCTGCTGGAGGAGCTGGCGACCGAGGCAATCCAACATGGCGGCAGTGCTTCCGTGTTGGCGCTGTCACCGCGTGACGAGCGCCAGCAACTTGAATTGCTGGCCCAGTTTGACCGAACAGAAGCCTTTGCCGCGTGGCAACAGACTGCACGTGGGCTGGTCGCAGAACTCGACCGCCTCACCGAGACCGAAGCGCGGCGCCGCGCGCGTGCTGTGGCAGATGCCTTGCAGGCGCTGCAACGCATCGACTACTACCCCGGCCCGGCTGCAGCGCAGGCGCAGGCCGAGCTGGCACTGTTGCGCCGGGCACTCGACCTGCGTTTCTCGCGCGGAGAGCCCCAAGGCATCCCGGGCGATGTGCCACGGTTGGACGCTGCCCGGTTCCAGCGCAAGCGCTGGGCGACCCGCGCGCGCCCCTGGGTAGACCGGCTCGCCTGCGCCTGGTTGATTCGCCGCTTTATCGACCAGCAGGCGCGTTTCGTCTGGCTGGGAGACCCGCCGCACGCACCACGCGGCGCAGTCGGGTTTGACTTTGACGGTGCGCCTTTTACCCATGTCGGCAATCGGGTGACGTTTGAAGTGCTGGTTGCCAGCTTCGCGCTCGATCAGGACGCACGCCTGGCACCTATCGCGGCTGCCGTGCATTATCTCGATGCCGGTGGCATTCCCGTGCCGCAGGCGGCCGGGCTGGAGGCAGTGCTGGCGGGGCTGCGCGAGATACATGCCAACGACGACGATCTGGCGCAGGCCGCAGCGGCGGTGTTTGATGCCTTGTACGCACTGCCCGCCACCCCCACCGGGAGCGCAGTATGACAACCGTCAATCCGACGCTGGCGGAGCGCCCGCAGCGAGTCAGTTTTGCCGAGGCCTTCCGTTTCTGGCTGCGCCTGGGCTTCATCAGTTTTGGCGGGCCGGCCGGGCAGATTGCCATCATGCACAGCGAGCTGGTCGAGCAAAAACGCTGGATCAGCGAGCAGCGCTTCCTGCATGCCTTGAATTACTGCATGTTGTTGCCGGGGCCGGAGGCACAACAACTCGCTATCTATATAGGCTGGTTGATGCACCGCACCTGGGGCGGCATCGTGGCGGGTGCGTTGTTTGTGTTGCCGTCGCTGTTTATCCTGGTGGCACTGTCGTGGATTTATCTGGCGTTTGGCCAGTTGCCGGTAGTGGCGGGCATCTTTTACGGCATCAAACCGGCCGTGACAGCACTGGTGCTGCACGCAGCCCACCGCATTGGTGGGCGGGCTCTCAAGAACGGCTGGATGTGGGCGATTGCCGCTCTGGCATTTTTAGCGATTTTTGCGCTGCAGCTTCCGTTCCCGCTGATAGTGCTGAGCGCCGCCGTTGCAGGTTATTTCGGCGGCCGTTACAAGCCCGCGCTGTTTGCGCTGGGTGCCGGGCACGGGGCGGCAAAGCAGGGATACGGCCCCGCCTTGATAGACGACGACACCCCGACGCCACCTCACGCGCTGTTCTCCAGACGCCACCTGGTGAAAATTCTGCTGGTCGGTCTGGGCCTGTGGACTGTGGCAATGGCGCTCATTGTTGCGCGCTGGGGCATCGACAGCACCCTTGCGCAGATGGGCTGGTTTTTCACCAAGGCAGCATTGTTGACATTTGGCGGCGCTTATGCCGTGTTGCCTTACGTTTACCAGGGGGCAGTGGAGCAGCAGCAATGGGTGTCCGCCACCCAAATGATCGACGGATTGGCGCTGGGCGAGACCACGCCCGGCCCGCTGATCATGGTAGTGGCGTTTGTCGGCTTTGTGGGCGGCTGGGGGAAACAGGTGCTGGGCCCCGACGCCTTGTTCCTGGGCGGTGCGCTGGCCGCCACGGTGGTCACGTATTTCACCTTTCTGCCGTCGTTTATTTTCATTCTGGCCGGTGGCCCGCTGATCGAGACCACCCATGGCAACCTCAAGTTCACCGCACCGCTGACCGCCATTACCGCTGCGGTGGTGGGTGTGATCCTGAACCTGGCACTGTTTTTTGCCTACCACGTATGGTGGCCGCAAGGTTTTGCGGGGCGCTTTGATGCGGCGTCAGCACTCATTACCGTGGCCGCTGCCGTGGCCCTGTTTCGTTTCAAGGTGGGTGTGATTCCCCTGCTGGCGGCCTGCGCGCTGGCTGGGCTGGCAGCCACCATTTTTCTGTGACTGATTTTTTTCCAAGGAATGTTTATGGACGCCATGATTCAAGCCCTGCCATTTGACCCTGCGGCCCTGCATGGCTTGTCGGAGCGGCTGGTGCGCAGCCACTATGACAACAACTACAGCGGCGCAGTCAAGCGGCTCAATGCGATCCGCTCCTCTCTGGACGAGATGCAGTTTTCCAGTGCGCCCGGTTTCGAGCTGAATGGCCTGAAACGTGAAGAACTGGTCGCCACCAACTCCATGCTGCTGCACGAGCTGTACTTCGCAAGCCTGGGTGGTGATGGGCAGACCATGGAGCCGGCGATGAAACTGGCGCTGGACGGCAACTTCGGCGGTGTCGAACGCTGGCACGAGGAGTTCGTGGCCATGGGCAAGGCCCTCGGCGGCGGCTCCGGCTGGGTGCTGCTGGTTTTTCAGCCGCGCGAGGGTACGCTGGTCAACCAGTGGGCAGCAGACCACACACACGTACTGGCGGGTGGCGTGCCCATCCTGGCGCTGGACATGTACGAACACGCCTACCACATGGACTTCGGTGCCGCCGCCGGCACTTACGTCGATGCCTTCATGACCAATATCGACTGGCCCCAGGTCTACTTGCGTTATCAGCATGCCGTGCATGCTGCTAGCGCGCCATTCGGCGCAACGCGCGACGACGCGGCCGGCGCCTTGTTGCTCGACGTGCGCCGTGCCGGCGTTTTCGAGAACGCCACCGCGATGATCCCCGGCGCGCGCTGGCGTGATCCGGGCGCGGTGTCCACCTGGGCGGCCGAACTGCCCAAGGACCGCGAGGTGGTGGTCTATTGCGTCTATGGTCACGAAGTAGGCCGTACGACGGCAATGCGACTGCGTGCCGCTGGCATCAAGGCGCGCTACCTTGAAGGCGGCATCGATGGCTGGAAGGCCGCGGACCTCCCGCTTGTTGACAAGCCGGCGGGTGGGGCGCCGTGACCCACCCGGCCCAACTTTCAGTCGCGTTGCTGTACCCCGGCGACCGCGCCGCGCGCGATCGCGCTGATCCTGCGGAGAGCCGATTCGCGGCTTTGTTCGAGGCCTTCCGGGCCGCGGGGGTGGAGGCCAAGCCGGCCATCTACCACGACGACTTTGCCCAGGAGGTAGCCGGGCAACTGCGACAGGTGCAGGTTGTGCTTGTCTGGTGCAATCCCATCGAAGGCGGGCGTCGGCGTGATCGGCTGGACGCCATGCTGCGAGACCTCGCGAATGCCGGTGTATGGGTCAGTGCCCATCCCGATGCGATCCTTCACCTGGGCACGAAAGACGTACTGGTAGAGACCCGTGACCTGCCCTTCGGCAGCAACGTGCACCGTGTGAACAGCCTGGAGCAGCTCGCCGAAGAGCTGCCGTGCCGACTTCAAGGTGGCGCGCGTGTGCTCAAACAGCATCGCGGCCACAGCGGCATTGGCGTTTGGCGGGTCGAGTCCGTGACCGGCAACGCGAGCGCTGGCGCGTTGACAATTCGTCACGCCCAGCGCGGGTGCGAAGAAGAACGCGTGGATCTCGCTGGGCTGCTGCAACGCATGGCCCCTTACTTCGAGCCCGCGCAGGGAGGCCACATGATCGACCAGGCCTGGCAGCCCAGGCTGGTCGAGGGCATGGTGCGCGCCTACCTGGTCGAAGATCGCGTGACGGGCTTCGGCCACCAGGCCATCAATGCGCTGCACCCGACCGTGCGGCAACCCGGTTCGCGCCTGTACCACGGGCCCGATTTGCCGGAGTTCCAGCCATTGAAGCAACAGCTCGAGTCGGGCTGGATCGAACAGTTGCGCCAGCGAGTTGGCCTGACTCGGGAGCAACTGCCTCTGTTGTGGGACTGCGATTTCATACCGCGCGACCCGGCACCAGGTGAGGCGCAAGGCTACGTGTTGTGCGAAGTGAACGTCAGCAGCGTCTCGCCGTTTCCACCATCGTCGGTCGGGCCGCTGGTCGAGGCGGTCAAGGCGAAACTGGTTGGCCAACTTGCCCATCGCTGTCATTGATCAGTCAAATTCCGGGCCCCAAAGCGGCCGCTAAAAAATTATTTCCCATGAAGGGCACTGACGGCAAAGTTGGCTTGCCTTTCGCGACTGTCCCTGGCATTTTGGGCAGCATCTCGCAACGGCCTTCAATGGGTTACTGAACGTATCCGTCAAATCAGCGATAGACATGGGAGATTTCCACTTTGTTCAATGTGAAGAAATTACATTTTTTGGCATTTGAACCCGTACCTTTTCCATTCCATACGCAAGAATGGCCTCGCGAAACATAAACTGGCACGATACAGCCACACAGTTCCGGCTGAATAACATCGGGAGGAGTTCCATGCGAATTTCAAAATCCACCATTGCGCTTGTTCTGTCCAGCGCCAGCTTTTTTTGCGGCGCGCAGCTCGCCATGGCGGCGACAGCCTCCGTGTCCTCGACTGAGCCCAGCTCCGGTCCGGGCGGCAAGCTCACCGCCGACTACAGCACAGTCGCTGGTTCCACATCCAACGCGCAGGCGCTGGTCACCGGCCTGCGCGACGGTACGTCTGTCACGCTGACGAGCACCACCCCCGCCGTGCCCTCCGCGTCGTTCGCGCCCGCTACCGGCAAGCTGGGTTATGGCAATGTGAACATCGCCTTGTCGCTGGCCAAGGCGGACCTGGCAAAGCAGGGCATCTCAAATCCCACGCCGGCCCAGCTCGCATCCGCGCTCAACGGAGGTACAGTCACCACCACTGCAGGCACCGCTACTTTGGCAGGCGTACTCTCCCAGCGCAGCAGCGGCATGGGTTGGGGTCAGATTGCCAACAGCATGGGGATCCACCTCGGGGCGCTGGTAAGCGACTCGAAGTCTTCTGCCGCGGCGGGCAAAAAAGCGGACGTAGCCTCGAAGTCGACCACCGACAAGAATCTTGCATCCCACGAAAACTCCGGCAAATCTCATGCCGGCGCGGGTAACAAGGGCGCCTCCGGGAACGCGGGAGGCAATGGCGGAGGGAATGGCAACGGCGGCGGGAATGCCGGTGGAGGGAACGGCGGCGGGAATGGGGGGGGTAAGAAATAGCCTAGCCCTCCGCCAACACAGCCTACCAAGCGCAACCCCGGATCAAAGGCAGAATGCCTCCGTCCCGACCATGCACAAGGTTGAACTTTTCCGCGTTTTGACCACAGTTGAGCTCCCTTCCCGAATGCCGGGGGCCTGGAGACTCCGATACCGATAGCGGCTGTGAAATCACTGTAGCATTGGCCCGTGAATCAACCATCTCGGTGGCCGACGATATGCACACCAGACCCTGCTGCTTTGTCCCGCTGCGTTGTATCTCGGCAACCGTCGCATACATCTAATAATCAATGCCGCACATGCAACTCCGCAGCGGGCCAAATTGCTAAGGAGCACTGATGCGCGGAACCCTGGAGACAGATTACCTGGTGGTCGGCACCGGAGCGGCCGGCATGGCCTTCACCGACGCCTTGCTCAGCCAGTCCGATGCCACCGTTACCCTCGTTGACCGGCGCCACGCACCCGGCGGGCATTGGATCGACGCCTATCCCTTCGTGCGCCTGCACCAGCCGTCGGCCTTTTACGGCGTATCGTCCGTGCCTCTGGGTCGCAATGCATTGGACCTGACTGGCATCAATGCCGGTTTTCACGAGGCGGCAGGTGCAGACGAACTGCGCGCGTACTACGCGCAGGTGATGGACCAGCACTTTCTTCCGACCGGGCGCGTGCGCCACTACCCTTGTTGCGATCACACCATTGCGCCTGACGGAAGCCACAGCATCACGTCGCGCTTGAGCGGCGCCGTGCAGGAGGTGCGTGTGCGGCGCAAGCTCGTTGACACAGGCTACCTCGAAGGGCACATACCTGCCACCAGCCCACCGCCCTTCGAGGTTGCCGAGGGTGTGCGCTGCGTGGCTGCGGGCGAAGTTACACGTGTGACCGACCGGCCCGAGCGTTACGTGGTGATCGGTACCGGCAAGACCGCGCTGGACACCTGCGTCTGGCTCCTTTCGCAAGGCGTGCCGGCCAGCGCGATTCAATGGATCAGGCCGCGCGAAGGCTGGTGGCTGAACCGGCGCTTCAACCAGCCTGGGGATGGCCTGCCCGACTTCTTTGCGGGCGTCGGCCTGCAATTCAAGGCGATGGCGCAGGCCACTTCGGTCGATGACGTGTTTGCCCTGCTCGAGGCCGACAGCTTCTTCTTGCGGGTGGACACCACGGTGTCGCCCACCATGAGCCGCGGCGCCATGGTCAGCGAGGCCGAGTTGGCCCTGCTGCGCCAG
>JANOCN010000302.1:0-6720 GCA_031412185.1 Betaproteobacteria bacterium
GCACTGAACAAGTCCCCGCCATGCGCGTTCGAGTCAAAAACAGGATGATTTGTCCGCCAACAGCGCGCGTCGTGTGCCCTGCGGCACACGCAAGCGGTGTGGTGGGCACCGGGCCTGTTTTTGGCCGAACCCCTTCGGGGGCGCGGTTTTGCGCGCGATCCGCTACGTTGCAAAACCAGGCAAGCCGCCCAGGCTTGCCTTGGGTTTTGCGCCTTGCGCCTCATCCCGCAAAATCCACGCCGCGCACGGCGCGGACTTGTTCAGTGCTTCCTTAGACATGGAATGCATATACTGGCTGCGCCCTACGCCAATCACTGGAGACCCCCGACATGACCGAAGCCTTTGTGTATGACGCCATCCGCACCCCGCGCGGCAAAGGCAAGAAGGACGGCAGCCTGCACGAAGTCAAGCCGGTCAATCTTCTGGCGGGTGTACTGCGTGAGTTGCAGCGGCGCAACGACTTTGACACAGCGCAAGTAGACGACGTGGTGATGGGCGTAGTGTCTCCGGTCGGTGAGCAGGGTTCGGTGATCGCCAAGGTCGCCGCGCTCAAGGCGGGATGGGATTTTCGCTGTTCGGGTGTGCAGTTAAACCGTTTCTGCGCCTCGGGCCTGGAAGCGGTCAACATGGCGGCCCAAAAGGTGCGTTCGGGTTGGGAAGACCTGGTGGTTGCCGGTGGTGTCGAGAGCATGAGCCGGGTGCCGATTGGCTCCGACGGCGGTGCCTGGGCGCAGGACCCGGAAACAAATAGTGCCACCGCATTCGTGCCGCAGGGTATCGGTGCCGATCTGATTGCCACCATAGAAGACTTCACTCGCGATGACGTTGACGCGTTTGCGATGGAAAGCCAGAAACGTGCTGCCAAAGCGCGTGAAGCCGGCTTTTTTGCCGGTTCGGTGGTAAGCGTCAAGGATTTCCTGGATCAAACCATTCTGGACTTTGACGAGTTCATCAAACCACACACCACTCTGGCCGGTCTGGCGTCGCTCAAGCCAGCGTTCGAGGCGATGGGTGCCATGGGTTTCGACCAGGTGGCGCTGACGCGTTACCCACAGGTCGAGCGTATCCACCATGTGCACCATGCCGGCAACTCTTCGGGCATTGTGGACGGAGCTGCGGCGGTGCTGATTGGCTCCGAAGCCGCAGGCAAGGTACATGGCTTCACACCCAGGGCGCGTATTGTGGCGGCTGCATTGAGCGGTGCCGACCCTACGATCATGCTCACCGGCCCGATGCCGGCCGCACGCAAGGCGCTCGCGAAGGCCGGCATGACCATAGACCAGATCGACCTGTTCGAAGTCAACGAGGCATTTGCTGCAGTGCCGATGCGTTTCATGAAAGAAATGGGCGTGCCGCACGACAAGGTAAACGTCAATGGCGGCGCGATTGCGATGGGCCATCCGCTGGGTGCTACCGGCGCGATGATTTTGGGGACACTCATCGACGAACTGCACCGGCGCAAGTTGCGTTACGGACTGGCCACGCTGTGTGTCGGCGGCGGTATGGGTATCGCCACTATCGTTGAGAGAACCTGAGACCTTGCGACCTTGTGGGACAGACCGCAGCTACTTGCGTTATCGGCCCGAGCCGATACCGGGGCAGTGAGCAAGCTCTGTCTCCCAACCATTTGTAATGCCTCCGGGCTCCCCGCTACAACCCCAACCGGTGTTCCCATGCGAACGATAAAGTACCAACTCGAAGACGGCATTGCCACTCTCACCTTCGACGAACCCGACTCGCCGGTCAACACCATGTGCCAGGACTGGCAACAGGATCTGACCACGGTGACGGCGCAGGTGGTCAAAGACAAGGCGGCGATCAAAGGGATCATCCTCGCGTCGGCCAAGAGCACTTTTTTTGCCGGTGCTGACCTCAAAGGAACGATGCGGCTGCAGGCGGAAGATGCACCCAGCGTATTCCAGCAAATCGAGCTGACCAAGAAGAACTTCCGCACCCTGGAGACGCTGGGCAAACCGGTGGTGACCTGCCTGAACGGCACGGCGCTGGGCGGCGGTTGGGAGCTGGCGCTGGTCGGCCACTACCGGGTGGCAGTAGACGACCGCAAGAACCTCTTCGGCCTGCCCGAGATCACTCTGGGTCTGATACCGGGTGCCAGCGGTATAACCAAGATGACACGCCTGTTGGGGCTGATGGGCGCACAGCCCTACATCCTCGAAAGCAAACTCTTCGGCCCGCGCGAGGCGCTCGAACTTGGTCTGGTACATGAACTTGTGCCAGAAGCCGACCAGTTGCGCGCCAGGGCGCTTGCCTGGATTGCGGCCAACCCGGTGTCGGCCCAACCCTGGGACGACAAGGCGTACCGGATGCCGGGTGGCCTGCCGAGCAGTCCGAAGATTGCGGGTGCGCTGGCAGTGGCTCCAGCCATGATGAAAAAAACGTCACGCGGTCTCTACCCTGCTCCCGAATATGCGCTGGCAGCGATGGTCGAAGGCGCGCAGGTGGATTTCGATACCGCGTTGCGTATCGAGAGCCGTTACCTGGCCAAACTCATCGCTAGCCCGGTGGCGAAGAACATGATCAACACGTTCTTCTTCAATATGAACGCGATCAAGTCGGGCCAATCCCGGCCCAAAGGGGTAGCCCGCTACAAACCAGGGAAAGTGGGTGTGTTGGGAGCCGGCATGATGGGTGCCGGGATCGCTTATGTTCAGGCCAGCCGTGGTATTGCAACTGTGCTCAAGGACGTGAGCCAGGCCAAGGCAGATGCTGGCAAGGCCTACAGCCTCAAAATCACGCAGGCCAGGGTGGACAAAGGCCGTATGGGTCCACACGACCAAGGCGAACTGCTTGCGCGTATCACGCCCACCGAAAATACCGCAGACCTGCAAGGCTGCGACCTGATCATCGAAGCCGTCTTCGAGCAGAGGGCGCTTAAGGCCAGCGTCACCAGAGAGGCTGAGCCGATGCTGGCGGCGGGGGGATTCTTTGCCAGTAACACCTCCACGTTGCCGATCAGCGGCTTGTCAGCCGCCAGTGCGCACCCGGAAAAATTTGTCGGCATCCACTTCTTCAGCCCGGTCGACAAGATGAAGCTGGTCGAGATAATCCGTGGACGACAGACCGATGACGAAACCGTAGCGCGTGCATTTGACTACGTGCAGGCGCAGGGCAAAATTCCGATCGTGGTGAACGACTCGCGTGGTTTCTACACCAGCCGTACCTTCGGCACCTTTGTGATGGAGGGTGCTGCCATGCTCAGCGAAGGCATTCCGGCACCGGTGATCGAAAATGCCGGCATCCAGTGCGGTATGCCGGTGGGCCCACTAGCTGTGATGGACGAAACCGCCCTTTCGCTCGCCTTGCATGTGCTCGACCAGACCCGTGCCGATTTCGCCGCCGAAAGCAAACCTTACGAACCCAGTGCAGGCGAGTTGCTGGTGGAGCGCATGGTCAGGCAGCACCAACGACCGGGGCGCGCAGGAGGTGGCGGCTTCTACGAGTACCCGCCTGAGAAAGGTGCCAGAAAGTTTTTGTGGCCACGACTGCGGCCGCTTCTTGAGAAACCAGGCCTGGCCTGGGACCTTCAGGAGGTGAAAGATCGCCTGCTCTACCGCCAGGCCATAGAGACCGCACGCTGCTTGACCGAAGGCGTCCTGACCACGGTGCACGACGCCAACATCGGGTCCATCTTCGGCATTGGGTTTCCCGCCTGGACCGGTGGTGCCATGCAGTTTATCTACAGCACCGGCATCGATAAATTCATGCACCGCGCAGACGCGCTTGCGGCCCGCTTTGGCACCGGTTTTGCGATGACCGAGGCCGTGCGTTCGACTATCCGCCAACATCAGCCGGTGTACTAGCCATGCCCACGGTTACCTTCATCGAACACCGAGGCACGCGCCACCGGGTGGAGGTTGCGGCCGGTCTGTCGCTGATGCGCGCGGCAATAGACAACCAGGTGCCCGGCATCGACGCCGACTGTGGCGGCCAGTGCGCCTGTGCCACCTGCCACGTTTACGTAGACACGGACTGGCAAACCCTTGCCGGAAGCCGCACCCCCATGGAAGAAGACATGCTGAGCTTTGCGTCAGCCACGCTCCCCAACTCACGCCTGGCTTGCCAGATTCCGGTCACGCAGGCGCTGGATGGCTTGGTGGTGACTATGCCGGATGGACAGCACTGACAAGCGCGGGCAACCCGCCGGGACACCAGCAATTGCAGCAGTACACGGTGGCGCGGCTGCGAGTGCGGCGGCGCCCGCACCGGCGACAGCCAGTGGCGTTGCCTGAGGATACGGGCAGCGCATCGCACCGCGTTTCGCGCCACGAACCGGACGCGGCGCGGCACCGAGGGGCGCTCGCGCTAGACTGGGCCACACCCGCGCAGCCATACGGCAACCACCTGGCAGGAGACACACCCATGAACAATTTGTCAGACCCCACCATCGATCCCGGTTTTAAAGGTTTCCCGCACCACCAGGCACCGCTGCGTCGCTCGGAGATCGGCGCACAGCAATGGAATGTGCTCAAAGGCGACCTGCCCTTGCCACTGGCGCTGATCAAACGGGATGCACTCGACGGCAACCTGCGCTGGATGCAGCAGTTTGCGCGCGACCAGGGCGTCGAGATGGCACCCCACGGCAAGACCACCATGTCACCTGAATTGTTTCGACGCCAGCTTGACGCTGGGGCCTGGGGGATCACGTTTGCTACCGTTACCCAGATGCGGGTAGGTATCGCAGCTGGCGTACGCCGCTGCCTGATTGCCAACCAGGTGTTGGCGGCTGCGGACCTCGCAGCGATCCAGCAACTGCTGCGCGACCATGCAGACCTACGAATTGTTTTCCTGGTGGACTCGCTGGCGCAACTGGTTTTGATCGACTCCTGGTACCGGGCCTGCGCACAGGCAGACAAGAAGGCCTTCGAGGTGCTGCTTGAGATCGGGTTGGATGGTGGGCGTACCGGTTGCCGTAACCAGCCAGCGGCGATGGAACTGGCACGGGCAGTGCATGCCAGTCCAGCGGTACGGCTGGTGGGCGTGGAATGTTACGAGGGTTTGTGGGCCAAAGGCGTCAGTGAAACCGATCGCCCGGTAGCCGACACCCTGATGCACCAGGTGGTGGAAGTTGCCAGGCAATGCGACACAGCCCACCTATTTGAATGCGACGAAGTGCTGCTCAGTGCTGGCGGCTCGGCCATATTTGACCTGGTGGCGTCGCAACTATCGCCCCATCTTTCGCGCCCGGTGCGCGGTTTGCTGCGTTCGGGCTGTTATGTCACCCACGACCACGGTAGTTACAAGCGCATGCTGAACGTGATGAACAGCCGGCTGGCGTGCGGCCACGGGCTGCACGCGGCGATGGAGGTCTGGGCGACAGTGCAGTCGCGACCTGAGCCGGGGTTGGCAATTCTTGCCGCTGGCAAACGCGACCTGTCGTTCGATTCGGCAATGCCGATACCGCTTTACGTTTGCCGACCCGGCCAGACAGCGGTGACGGATGTTCCCGACCACTGGACCGTGACCGCTCTCAATGACCAGCACGCCTACCTGCGTGTGCCGCAAGGCGCGGTGCTGGATCTGCAGGTGGGCGACCGTGTCGGTCTCGGTATCTCCCACCCCTGCACTACCTTTGACAAATGGCGCTGGATGCCGCTGGTAGATAAAGAGTACAACGTCTGTGATGCCATCGTTACCAGTTTCTAGCCAGCTAGTCTTGTGTACCGATGGGATCCGAATGCCCATGGTGCTGCTGCGGTCAATCCAGAATCGTCCGTGCCTTCGTATGATGGCTTCCTGTTTTGCGGAGTCGCCCCATGAAAAGTAAATTCACCCTCACCGTCGCCAGTCTGGCGCTCGTTGCCTGCTTGTCCGCCGCCGCCCAGGGCGCAGGCAATTTTTTCTGGGGAAGCCCGGTGCCAGTGGCGCAAGCCGGGCGCACCATTGTGATCAACCCCGATACGCGATGGGTCAACGTTGCGCAGGGCGAAACTGTCCGGTTCGTCGCTGGCAACGTCGAGTTCGGCTGGAAGTTCGACGGGCCCGGTTCCCGCTCGTTTGATCTGGCACAGGTGGCCCCGGCTGGTGCAGTAACGCGTCCACTGACGGTTTACGTCACGGGCAGCCCCGGGCACCGTCAGTAGCCTGGCTGCGTCAGATCAGTTACAGGTGTGGGCCCAGACCGAAATACCCCCCTGAATGAAACACCAGCGGCGGCTGCACGCTGCTGCTGAACCGCTCGACTTGCGCAATAAATAGGCAATGGTCCCCGGCCGTCTGGTGCGATACCTGGCGGCACTCGAACCACGCCGCCGTACCGTGCAGCAAAGGTAAGCCGTGCCGACTTGGCGAGTGTGCCACGCGACTGAATTTGTCGGGGGTATTGGAGGAGAACAGGCGCGAGATATCCAGCTGCGACTCGGTCAAAACGTTGACGACGAAGCGCTCATTCTTCTGGAACACTGCCAGACTGGACGAACCCAACCGCAGCGACCACAGAATCAATGGCGGATCCAGCGACAGCGCGCTGAAAGAATTGGCCGTCAGGCCGTAGGGGTCGCCCTGACCGGACCGGGTAGTCACCACGGTAACGCCGGTGGCAAACCGGCCTAGTGCAATGCGCAGGTCCACTGCGTCCGGAGACACCGTGGCAGGGACCGTTGTTGCCACGGTGTTGGGTGTTAAGCTCATCGGTTGGGATGATAAATGACTTGGGGGCAGGCAAAGCACCCACTATCGCAGGCTACTGATTTCTCGAACCCG
>JANOCN010000303.1:0-3484 GCA_031412185.1 Betaproteobacteria bacterium
GGCCTGGGGGCGGAATCGAACCACCGACACAAGGATTTTCAGTCCTTTGCCATTCAATGGCGCCCTCCCCGCGCGATGAATGGCTGCTCATAGCTTGTGGTGGCTCATTGCCAAGGCCCATGCAGTAGCCGCTTTCGTTGCGCATGCGGCGGTCAAAACTGGGGAAATTGCAAATTGCTGCTGAGTGACTGCTTCTGATTTTTTCGGTCGAGGCATCGGCGACCGGTCTTCACTTTCGTAACCGTCGGCAAAGGGCAATGAGGCGTCGGTCGACCTGCCCACACCACGCTGTGCGCCAGCCTGAATGAAGCCCGCCTATTCAGCCGAATACCACCGGCCCCCAGCTCTGCTATGCCGTTCAGCCGGACCTGCAGGAAGGTGTCGACCCGCTGGACTGCGGGCCTCGTGTCGGGGCTCTGCCGGTTATCAAAGATGGGATACTTTTGACGAAAGGGTGATCCATGGACCAACCGTTGTATTACAAGTCGATCTCCGAACTGGCGCCGCTGATCAAGGCTAAACAGCTGTCGCCCGTGGAAGTGACGCGGGTGTTGCTGGAGCGCATATCCCGGCTGGATGGGCGCTTAAAGGCGTTCGCCACGGTAACCGCCGAGCTGGCGCTGGAACAGGCCGCCCAGGCAGAAAGGGAGATCGCCGCGGGCAGCTACCGTGGAGCGTTGCATGGCGTACCCGTGGCGGTCAAGGATCTGTGTTTCACCAAGGGCGTGCGCACCATGGCGGGCTGCGCGGTGCTGGCGGACCATGTGCCGCACTACGACGCCACCGTGGTTGTGCGCCTGCGCGAGGCCGGCGCCGTGCTGCTGGGCAAGCTCAATCTGACCGAAGGCGCCATGGCCGGCTACCACCCGGAGTTCAGGATACCGGAGAACCCCTGGCAGGCTTCGCACTGGTCTGGAGTTTCTTCCAGCGGCTCGGGCGTGGCCACTGCAGCCGGCCTTGCCTACGCCAGCCTGGGCACCGATACCGGGGGGTCAATACGCCACCCCTCCGCCGTGTGCGGCATCGTGGGTCTCAAGCCCACCTGGGGCCGCGTGAGCCGCCATGGCGTGCTGGCGCTGGCGGAGTCGCTCGACCATGTCGGGCCCATGACCCGCAGCAGTCTGGACGCGGGCATTGTGCTGCACGCCATCGCCGGCTACGACCCGAACGATCCCACCACGCTGCCGGATCCGGTCGCCGATATGGCCGTCCGGGCCGGGCAAGGTTTCAAGGGCTTGCGTATCGGCTGGGACGAGGCTTTTGCCCGCACCGATATGGCCGAGGACTTTGCAGACGCTGTGGCCCAAGGCGTGCGGGTGATGGAGAGCCTGGGCGCAAGCATCGTTCCGGTGAAGGTGCCCGCGCGGCTACGCGAGTACCTTCCCGCATGGCAGACCTTGTGTACCGCCGAAGCGCTGGCTGCTCACTGTGCCTGGTATCCCGCGCGCGCCTCCGAATACGGCCCGTTCTTTCGGGAATGGCTGGAGCGTGGTGCCGCGCTCACCGGTGCCGACTATGCACGCGCCAACAACCTGCGGGCGGCATGCACGGGTGCGTTGCGGGCGATGATGCGTGGCATCGACGTGTTCGCCTGCCCCTCCACGCCGCGTGCAGCCTACCCGGTTACGTCCGAACTGCTCTACGGTCCCATACCTCCGGGCCGTGACCCCTGGCTGATGCGGTACACCGTGCCGTTCAACTTCTCAGGCCTCCCCACCATATCCGTGCCGTGCGGACTGTCCGTGGCGGGCCTGCCGCTCTCGCTCCAGATCGTTGGCCATGCGCTGTCGGAGGACTTGCTGGTTGGGGTTGGTCACGCCTATGAGCAGGCCACCAGCTGGCACGAGATGCATCCTCCGGGCTGGTGAGGTGGGCTGATCGGTGCGACCGTGGATTGACCGCAAGAGGCTAGAGCCGGCTAACGCATCGCGTTGCCCGTCATGGTGCGGCTGTGCTTGCCAGTCCTGGTCGAGTAACGGAACGGAACGACCAGAAGCCGGTATTGGGCTTTGTCGCTCCGAACCGGTCGTTCGTCAGACGTGTTTTCCAATGCCGGCCGTTCAATGCGGAAAATCGAAAGATTGAGACTGACCGGCTCTTGAGCAGCGTAAGGAGTCGACCGCCAATGCCCGCAATGGGGTGGTCCAATTGCATGAGGTTGGGTGCCAGTCACCCGCCGTTCGTGTCCGCCAGCAAACGACCCGTCACCGACATCCGCAGCCCCGAACGCGCAACCCCGAAGCGGTTGCTCGAATCAATCACGAGATAGTGGCTGCCGAAGCCCGAAGCCCGACGAGGCCGCCCAGCTCAGCTCGCCGGGCAGGCGTAAAGTCTCAAGGTTCTTTGAGGTGACGCTTGTCGGCAGGCATCGCGTGGACTCGGTCGACGGATCTGACATTGCATTGCCACGCCCAGCATAGACGTTACCGCCTTGGCCTAAGGCACCACCGTCAAAAACAGAAACGCAGCAAACAGCATCAGATGGATCGCGCCGTGCATCACAGTGGCGCGGCCGCTGCCCAGGGTGATCGCGGAGACCAGCAGCGTCAACGTCAGCAGAACGATCTGCAGAGGCGGCAGGCCGAGCGCGAGCGGAAACGGAAAGATCGGAGACAAGGCGGCGACCACGGGAATCGTGAGTCCGATGCTTGCCAGGCCCGAGCCCAACGCCAGATTGAGGCTGCTCTGCATCCGATTGCCGCGCGCCGCGCGGACGGCCGCGCCGGTCTCAGGCAGCAGCACGATCAGCGCTATCACCACACCGGACACCGCGGCGGGCAGGCCCGCGGCCGCCACGCTGGATTCAAGCGTGGGCGCCAGCGCCTTGGCCAGGCCCACCACGCCAACCAGCGCCAGCATCAGCAGTCCCAGGCTAGTCCAGGCAACCCAGTTGGGCGGTGGCACGGCGTGCACTTCCTCGTCGTTGTTCCCCACTGGCAGGAAGTAGTCGCGGTGGCGAACCGTCTGCACAAACACAAACACTCCATACAGCGCCAGTGAGGAGATGCCGGCAAACGCGAGCTGCGAGCCGCTGTAGCTCGGCCCAGCCGTGGTGGTGGTGAAGCTGGGCAGCACCATCGCCAGGCCTGCCAGCGCCGCCAGCGCGGCGAGCGCCGGGCTCGTGCCCTCGATGCGAAACGCCAGCACCCGATGACGCAGTCCGCCGAGCAACAGGCATATGCCCACGACGCCATTGCAGACGATCATCACCGCCGAGAACACCGTGTCGCGCGCCAGCGCATCAGCGCTTTTGCCGCCGGCCAGCATCAGTGCGACGATCAGCGCTACCTCGATCACCGTGACCGCGACGGCCAGCACCAGCGTGCCGAAGGGCTCGCCCACACGATGGGCTACCACCTCGGCATGATGGATCGCGGCCATCACCGCCGCGAACAGGCTTGCCAATAGCACGAGCCCCAGCGCGAGGCTCAGCGGGCGACCCCAGGCCGCGCCCAGGAGGGCCAACGCGAGCACGGGGATGCCG
>JANOCN010000304.1:0-4699 GCA_031412185.1 Betaproteobacteria bacterium
CACGCCACTCCACCACCGTCATGCCGCGCGTGTGTTCACCTTTGCATTCGACCACCATGTGCGCGGCGCGGAACACCATCGTCTGCGGTGCCACCAGCGCTGCCGCCGCAGTGGGGTCATAGAGCGACATCGGAAGGCTGCCGTCGGCGCTGGCAATGCGCACATACCCGAGCAACAGGTCGGCCAGCACGGTGGCGGGTTGCGTGCCGATGCTGCGCAGCACTTCGGCGTCTGCCGCGTGTACGCGCACCTGGCGGCAGGCGTCGAGCCCCACCATACGCAGCCGCACCCCGGCATCGAGCACCACCTGCACCGCCTCGGGATCGACTGCGGCGTTGAACTCGGCTGCGGCGCTGTGGTTGCCTGGCCCGGCGCTGCCACCCATCCACAGGAGGGTGCCGATGCGTTGGGCCAGTTCGGGCTGTGCCATCAATACCCGCGCTACATTGGTAAGCGGCCCAAGCGCCAGCAGGGTGACTGGCACCGCTGACGACGCCAGGTAGTGGCCCAACGCGCCGACGCCATCCTGCGAAGCCAGCGCCGCGCGCGCTGGCGGCAGGCTGCGCCCCGCCGACGCCATGCCATCAGCACCCAGGATGTTTTGCGCCGTGACCAGTGGCGTGGCAAGTGGCCGGTCGCTGCCCGCATGGATGGGCATCGACCAGCCAAAGAACGCTGCGGCGCGCAAGGCGTTGTCGGTCACCACATCGAGCGGCGCGTTGCCCGCCACCAGCGACAGGCCGCCTATCGACCAGCCCGGGGTGTGCGCTACGGTCAACACGGCGGCCAGGTCGTCGAAACCCATGTCGGTGTCGATCCAGACGGCATGTGCAATCATGGCGCCTCCGTGCTACGCACTGCGGTGCTATGCGTCTTGGGAGCGGCCCGTCGGTTCATACCTGCTGCACCTTAAGCGAGCCGTTGCCGTCGCGGGTCGGGCACCGGTGTCGCCGCAAGCAGGCGCTGGGTGTAGGCATGTTGTGGCGCGTCGAGCACCGCGTCGGCCGTGCCTTCTTCAACGATGCGGCCCTGGTACATGACGGCCACCCGCTGTGCAAAGGCGCGCACCACTCCCAGGTCATGGGTGATAAACAGGTAGGCCAACTTTTTTTGCTGCTGTAGGTCGAACATCAGGCGCAGGATCTGGGCGCGCACCGAGACATCGAGCGCAGACACCGGTTCGTCCGCAATCACCACCGCAGGTTGCGATGCCAGTGCGCGTGCAATACCCACACGTTGGCGCTGACCGCCCGACAACTCATGCGGCAGACGATTGCGAAAATGCGCCGGCGGCAGGCGCACCTGGTCGAGCAGCGCATCGACCTCCTGCGCAGCCTGCGCGGCCTTGATGTCGCGGTTGTAAAGCAGCGGCAACGCAATGCTTTGCGCAATCGTGTGGCGCGGGTTGAGCGAGCCGCCGGTATCCTGAAATACCACCTGCACTTCGCGCCGGAAAGTGGCGTAGTTCTCGCCCTGCCCTGTGCCGATGTCCTGGCCCCGGTACAACACGCTGCCGCTGCTGGGGGCGGTAAGGCCCAGCATCATGCGACCGAGCGTAGTTTTGCCACTGCCGCTCTCACCCACCAGCGCTACCACCTCGCCAGGCTGGATGCACAGCGAGACGCCATCTACGGCGCGCTGCATCTGGCGCGCGCGCAGCAGACCACCGCTGCCCCGTATCGGGAATAGGCGGCTCACGTCGCGGGCCTCCAATAACGCATTCATAGAGATGGCCCCCAAGCGTCCGCTGCTTTCTCCTGGCCTGCAAAATGGCAGCGGTTGCTGTTTAGTGCGTGTATCGGCAACCCGGGCGGCACGGCATCACACAGGCCCGGCTGCATGATCGGGCAACGCGGATGGAAGCGGCAGCCCGGTGGCCACTGCCCGGCAATGGCCACGCCGCCAGGGATCGAAAACAGCGCATGTGCACGCGACTGCGGGCTCAGCACGCTGCGCAGCAGGCCTTGGGTGTAGGGGTGGCCAGGGGCCTCAAACAGCGGCTCGACTGCATTCGATTCCACAATCTGCCCGGCGTACATCACGAACACGCGCTGGCAGGTTTCGGCCACCACGGCCAGGTCGTGGGTGATGAGCAGCAGCCCCAGATCAAGTTCTTTGCGCAGCCGAGTAAGAAGTTTCAGGATGCCGGCCTGCACCGTCACGTCCAGCGCGGTGGTGGGTTCGTCGGCAATCAGCAGGACCGGGTGCATCGCCAGCGCGGCGGCGATCAGGATGCGCTGGCGCATGCCGCCCGAGAGTTCATGCGGGTACTTGCGTGCTACCTCGCGGGCGTTGGGTAGCTCCATCAGGTCGATCAGCTCCAGCACCCGCGCCTGGCTGCCGTCCGCCCTGCCGTGGGCCAGCAAGGTTTCGGCAATCTGGCGACCGACCGGCATCAGGGGGTCGAGGTAACTCGACGGGTCCTGGAACACCATGCCTACGCGGGCACCGCGCACGGCACGCAACTGTGCTGCGGTCATCTGCGTCAGGTTCTGCCCGTCCAGCCACACCTCGCCTTGCGCAACGCGTGCCAGTGGAGAAGGGAACAGGTTGAGCAGCGCAAACGCCGTCATCGATTTGCCCGAGCCCGATTCGCCCACCAAGCCTACCGCTTCACCGCGACGCACCTGCAGCGACACATCATTGACGACCCGAAGCGGCGCAGCGCCACCTGCAATATCGACCGACAGGTTGCGCACGTCGAGCAGTGTGGCCCCCGTGCCTTCAGGGCTATGGTGCGGCCCGGCAGAAAACTGATCGACGTGATCGCTGGTCATGACTTGCTCACGCTGGATTTCCGGCGCGCGGGTTCAACGCGTCATTGAGTGCATCACCCAGCAGATTGAACGACAACACAGTAAGCGCAATACCCAGCCCTGCAAAGGCCGACATCCACCAGGCGCTGCGCAAATATTGCTGGGCATCGTTGAGCATGGCTCCCCAGGACACCAGGTTCGGCTCACCCAGGCCAAAGAAGCTAAGACTGGCCTCGATCAGGATGGCACCAGCGATGTCGAGCGAACCCAGCACGATGATGGGTGCAGCCACGTTGGGCAGGATCTCGCGCACGATCACGGCCCCGTGGCCCATGCCCGCGACCCGCGCCGCATCGACAAACTGCGACTGGCGCAGCGTCGATACGGTGGCACGCACCACCCGCGCCATCTGGGGCCACGACAACAGAGCGATCACCAGGATCATCTTGACCAGGCTGGCACCAAACACTGCAATCACAATCAGCGCGACCACAAAACGCGGCAAGGTCTGGAAGAACTCGGCCACCCGCATCAGCAGCGCGTCCAGCCAGCCGCCAAAGTAGCCCGCCACTGCCCCCACCAGTACACCGATCAGCACGGCGATGGACGCACTCACGATGCCCACCGTGAGCGACACCCGCGTGCCATACACCACCCGTGCCCAGATGTCGCGCCCCAGGTCATCGGTACCCAGCCAATGGGCGGGCGAGAGTGGCGGCAGCAGCGCGTTGTCTCCGCCGCTCAACGGGTCGTAGCCCGCAACCCATGGCGCGAATACGGCCATCAGCACCACGCATACCAGCCACGCCACAGCCAGCCGCGTTGGTGGCCGACGCAGCAGGCGGTGCCAGAAGCCAGGCTTTTGAAACTGGTTGACCGGTTCCGCCAGTGCCGCGTCTGGCAAGGCCGCAGTGGGGGCCGTCATCAGGCATCCTCCGCGCTGCGCACTGCGGTGCTATGTGCCTTGGGAGCGGCCCGGCGGCTCATGTGCGCTCGATCCTCGGGTCGATCAGCCGGTGCACGATGTCGGTGGCCAGATTGGCCAACACCACGGTGGTGGAGACCATCAACAGGATCGCCAGCATGACCGGGTAGTCGCGCCGCGAGATCGACTCGTACAACAAACGCCCGATGCCGGGCCAGGCAAATACTGCCTCGATCAGTGCCGAGCCGGCCAGAATGAAGCCGACGTTGTAGCCAATGACGGTGAGCACTGGGGCAGCGGCGTTGCGCAGCGCGTGCACTACCACCACCGTCCACTCACTGGCACCGCGCGAGCGTGCCGCCAGGATGTAATCGGCACCCATTACCTCCAGCATGGCCGCGCGGGTGATTCGCGTAATCAGCGCCAGGTAGCGCAACGACAGCGCAAATGCCGGCAGCAGCAGGTAGCGCAGATGGTCCAGCGTGCCGGCCCAGCCGGTAGGAGCGTCGCGCAGCGATGTGTTGCCCTGCGACGGCAGCCAGCCGAGCCAGATGGCGAACGTGAGTATGAGCAACTGGCCGAGCCAGAAGTCTGGGATCGAATAACCAGCCGACGACAGCGACTGGATCGCCGTGTCGCTCCAGCGACCGCGGGTACGTGCCGCCGTCACACCCAGCACCATGCCACCCAGGCTGGCAAACAACAAGGCACTCAGCGTGAGCTCCAGCGTGGCACCGAGGCGCCCCAGGATCAGCGTGGCTACCGGCTGCTGGTTGGCAAAGGAGAAACCAAAATCCCCCTGTACCACCTTGCCCAGATAACGCCATAGCTGTATCCACACCGGCTGGTCCAGCCCGAATTCGCGGCGCATCTGTGCCAGGTATTCGGGCGGTGCCGGGAAGTCGCCCACCAGCAGCAGGATAGGGTCGCCAGGGGTGAAAGCGATCAGCAGGAAGTTAAGCACCACCACCGCGATCAGCAGCGGCACCGCATGCGCCAGGCGGCGCAGGATGAAACT
>JANOCN010000305.1:0-2359 GCA_031412185.1 Betaproteobacteria bacterium
GCGTGTTGGGTCATTGGAGTGCGGCCACGGCCGGGAAGTCAGTCACGCTCCACCACGCAGAAACTGGCTGCGTAGTCGGTTTCGTCGGTCAGCGTGATGTGCGCCCGCAGACCCTGGGTTTCGAACCATTGTCTGAGCACCCCGTGCAAAACAATCCTTGGTTTGCCGGCATTCAAAACGCCAGTTGGTGTGGTGGCAATCTCGCACAGCCGCCAGCTCATCGGCATCCGCATGCCTAGACCGACCGCTTTGCTGAAGGCCTCTTTGGCACTGAAGCGGGTGGCAAGGTAACGCACGCCGCGTTCGGGCCAGCGCGCCGCCCGTGCGTGCCAGACAGCAAGCTCCCCATCACTGAGTATTTTCTGGGCAAACCGTTCACCGTGACGATCCAGACTCGCACGGATACGGCGAATGTCACAGATGTCAGTACCGATGCCGTAAATCATGGCTCGCCATCGGGCAGGGGAAGGCACTTTTCACAGCGATTGGAGATCAACCATCATCTGTCGGGTGCGCAAGGTGTGGACGCCACAGTGGTAATTCAGCAGGGCACGCAACTGGGGCTTGAGCTCGTTCACCACCGGTGCGCAAGCGCGCAAGGTGTCTGTAAATTCGGCTTGACTGCGGAGCGATGCCTGCAGAGTCAGCCACTGCGATCCAGGCAAGCTGCTGCGGTCTGCGATGCCCGCCTGGCGCAGGCCTCCCTCACACACCAGGCTGTAAGCCACATCCGGCTCCAGCGCGGCCAGCGTCATGGTTTGGGCATCGAGCATGGGCAGCAGTCCGATTTCGCGTAGCAGAAGCAGCTCAAAAGCACGCAGTGCTGTCTGTAACGCTTCGCCGTGGTCCGACGATATCACTTCGACCACACGCGCGTATATGTCGAACAAGCGCGGATGCGGGTCGTCTCGCGCCAGCAGCAACAGCACCAGCTCATTGAGGTAATAACCTGAAAGCAACGCTTCCCCGGCGGGCATGACGTGCCCACCCATCCATTCAGCGCTCTTGAGCGTACGGATTTCGGCATCGCCGCCAAAAGCCAGATGCAGCGGTTGCATCGGCAGCAGGATCGGGCGCAACCCCGAACTGGGACGTTTTGCGCCCTTGGCCACCAGCGCAATGCGGCCATGGTTTCGCGTAAATACGTCCAGAATCAGACTTGACTCGCTCCAATCGTGGTGATGGAGAACGTAGGCGGGTTCTTCAGAAATGCGCTTGCTGGCCACGCCTGGAAACCCGTTCAGTCGTACCCGAAACTGCGCACACGTGCTTCGTCGTCGGCCCAGCCGGAGCGCACCTTGACCCACAATTCGATAAACACTTTGGCGTCCATCAGCCTTTCGAGTTCGACCCGCGTCTCGGTGCCGATACGCTTGATGCGTTCGCCTTTTTCACCAATCACCATGGCCTTGTGGCCGTCGCGCTCGACCACAATCGTGGCGGCGATTTTCAGCAGCCGCTTCTGGCCCTTGCGACCGGCTTCCTCTTCGAACTTGTCTATCACCACGGTAGAGGTATACGGCAGCTCGTCGCCGGTCAGGCGAAACAGCTTCTCGCGCACCATCTCGCTTGCGAGAAACTTCTCACTGCGATCCGTCAGTTCATCTTCTGCGTAAGACCACGGCTGCTCGGGCAGGTATTTCGCGCAGATGTCGAACAGGCGGCCCACGTCCTTGGTATTCTTCGCCGACATCGGAACGAACTCGGAAAACGCGTGGCGTTGCTGCATTTCCTGCAGCCACGGTGCCAGTTCCGCACGCAGCGTCACCTGGTCGAGTTTGTTGGCGACAAGCAAAGCCGGAATATCTTTGCTGAGCAACGCCAGCACCTTCGCGTCCGCCTGGTTGAAGCGCCCGGCCTCGGCGACAAACAGGACCAGATCGACATCATTCACCACCCCAAGCACAGACTTGTTGAGCGATCGGTTCAGCGCATTGCTGTGGCGGGTCTGAAAGCCTGGCGTATCCACAAACACAAATTGGGCCACCCCCTGTGTTCGCACACCTGTGATGCGGTGCCGCGTAGTCTGCGCCTTGCGCGATGTAATGCTTATCTTCTGGCCTACCAGCGCGTTAAGCAACGTCGACTTGCCAACGTTGGGTTTGCCGACAATAGCAATCAAGCCACAACGCTGCGGCCCATCACTTCCGGCGGATTGCGTTACACCTGCGTCTGGAGCTGTAGCAGCGCCAACTCCTGCAGCGCCCGGCAATGCCTGCTTGCTCATGGCGCACCTGTGTTTTTGAGAGTTTGCAGCATTGCCGCTGCAGCCGCCTGTTCACCAGCCCTGCGAGAACCCCCGATACCGCGCTCCGACAGATTCAACTCCTGAATCTCGCACTCGACGTCAAACGACTGC
>JANOCN010000306.1:0-8469 GCA_031412185.1 Betaproteobacteria bacterium
CCACCGAAAACCCGATGGTGCGGCGTCTACCGCGCTTGAACTCGTAGGCCACCAGCGCATGGCCCAGACGTGCCTCGCGGTTGGCGCGGGGATGGCGAAACACCACCGTGGACGCGACCTGCTCCAACGGCTGGGCTTCGACCCTCGGCCTGGCGTACGCCGGTAGCGGCTCCGGCTCGTGCGACGCGAAAAGATCCAGTGTGCGCTGAAACAGGCTGTGCATGGCGGTCAGTCCAGCATCGTAGTGGGCGCTACCGGTACGCCTCGGGGTCGAGCCGGTGCATCTCGGCTTCGATCCAGGCTTCCACCTCGCGCATCAATTCGTCTGCATGGCGGCCCTGGCTGGGGATCGGTTTGCCGATCGATACATCGACGGTTCCGGGCCGCTTCACAAAGGCCTTTCGGGGCCAACATTTGGCGCTGGACACGGCAATCGGGATTACCGGTGCGCCGGTTTCAATCGCCAGCCGTGTGCCGCCCGACTTGTAGCTGCCCTTCTTGCCACGTGCAATGCGCGTGCCCTCGGGGAACATGATGATCCAGATGCCTTGCGCCAGCAACAGTTTGCCCTGGGCGACCACTTTGTTGAATGCGCGCGCACGCTGGCCCCGGTCGATATGGATCATGTCGAGCCGCCCCATGGCCCAGCCGAAGAACGGCACGTACAACAACTCCTTCTTGAACACGTACGCCAGCGGGTGCGGCATCAAGGTGGGCAGCAGAAAAGTCTCCAGCGTGGACTGGTGTTTGCACAACAGAATCGCTGGGCTGGTGGCACCATCGGGCAGGTTGTCCATGCCAGTCACTCGCACCTGGATCCCCAGCAATACCCGCGCACCACCGATCGCCCAACCGAGCCAGCGCACGGCCATCCACCACAGTGGCGTGCCGCGTACGCGGATAGACGCCACGACCATGACGATGCCCCATGGCACCACCGTGACCAGCATCCAGAGCATATGAACTACGGACCGGATGAAGGGCATGGCTACAGCAGTGGTGGCGCTTTTGGCAGCGCCTGGCGCGTCGTCAAAAACTCCGCAAATGCCGCCAGGTCTTCATGGACCACGGTGCCCTGGGGAAACGACTTGGGCAGCGCATGCCCGCGGTAAACCACTCCCAAGCCGGTCAGCACCAGATGCGACTCGCATCCGGCAGCGGCACCGGCCACCAGATCTTCGACTGAATCGCCCACGGCAGGCACTCCGCGCAGATCGATGCCGTAGCGCTCGCCTATCTGCTCAAAAAGTCCAGGCTCGGGCTTGCGGCAGCGGCAGCCTTCATCGGGCGCATGGGGGCAGAAGAATACGGCGTCCACCCGCGCACCGGCAGCGGCAAGCAGCTTGTGCATCTTGGTCTGGATCGCGTTCAAGGTGGCCACCTCCAGCAACCCGCGCCCCAGACTGGCCTGGTTCGACGCCACCACCACATGCCAGCCGCCATGGTTGAGCCTGGCAATGGCCTCAAGCGCCCCCGGCAACGGCCGCCAGGCGTCAGGGGTTTCCACTGGCTCGGCACCTTCTTCGTTGATGGTGCCGTCGCGGTCTAGGATGACTAGTTTCATGGTGCGGGAGCGGTTGAAGCGGTGGCAGAAATCCTCGCCCTAAGCGGCGAGTCTGGACAGGTCAGCCACGCGGTTCATGGCGTTGTGCAGGCTTTTTAGCAGGCCCTGGCGGTTCAAACGCACGTCCAGCTCCTGCGCGTTGACCATGACATTGTCAAAAAAAGCATCCACCGGTGCGCGCAAGGCTGCCATGGTCTGCAGCGAGCCGGTATAGTCACCGGCTTCAAACTGCGCTTCCGCTTTCGGGATGATCGCTTTCATGCTGGCGTACAGCGAAATTTCTGCCGGTTCCGTAAGCAGGATCTCGCTGACATGCGGATCGACTTCCTGGGCTTTCTTGAGAATATTGGTTATGCGCTTGTTGGCGGCTGCGAGCGAGGGGGCTTCGGGGAGTGATTCGAACGCCATAACGGCATCCACCCTGGAGGTTACTTCTGCAAAACGTTGGGGACGCAGTGCCAACACTGCTTCTATTTGCTGGCTTGAGTACGAATAGGCCACGCTGTTGAGGCCTTGAGTCGGACGCTCCACGTCTTTCAGATAGGACTTCAAGCGTTCGTACACGAAGCGTTCCAAATCGCTCAAAGCACCACTGATCTTGCTACCAAAAGCTGCCTGTGCAACGCCCAAAATGATGTCAAGATCTAATGGAATCTTTTCCTCAACCAGCATCCGGATGACCCCCAAGGCATGACGACGCAACGCAAACGGATCCTTGTCACCGGTTGGCAGATTCCCAATGCCGAACATACCTACCAGTGTTTCCAGCTTGTCAGCCAGCGCCAGCACAATTCCAACTTGATTGCGAGGCAGTCCATCTCCCGCAAAACGCGGCTTGTAATGGTCTTCAATCGCAATCGCAATCTGTTCGCTCAGACCATCATGGCGAGCGTAGTAACCGCCCATGACGCCCTGTAGTTCTGGGAACTCACCCACCATGTCTGTGAGCAGGTCGGTTTTGGCGAGCCGTGCCGCCGTGTCGGCGCTCTGCGCCAGCGTGTCTCCACCAAGCTGCTGCCCGATAGCTTTTGCAATCGCACGCACACGCTCCATGCGTTCACCCTGCGTACCCAGCTTGTTGTGATAAACAACTTTGGATAGCCCTTCCACCCGCGACTCCAGCGTCTTCTTTCTGTCCTGGTCAAAGAAGAACTTGGCATCGGCCAGGCGCGGACGCACTACGCGTTCGTTACCGCTAATCACAGCACCAGCGTCAGCCGGGCTGATATTGCTAACAACAAGAAATTTGTTCGTTAGTTTGCCGATTGCATCCAGCAACGGGAAGTATTTCTGGTTGGCCTTCATGGTGAGGATCAGGCATTCCTGGGGTACCTCAAGAAACTCTTTCTCGAACTCGCAGATGAGCACCTTCGGCCTCTCAACCAAGGCAGTCACCTCATTGAGTAGTTCGTTGTCTTCAACCACGCGAGTAATGCCACGCGGAATCCCGCTTGGCGGTATGAACAGGCGCAGACTTTCGCCTCCATCCGCGTCATCGGCACTTCTCACTAAGACCGCAGCATCAACCAGTTGGCGAACAATCTCGGCACGCCGCTCTGCAAAACTGGCAAGCACTGCCCCATCACGCAAGAGTGTTGCGGCATAACTGTCTGCATCCTCGACGACCACCGGCGACATAGCGGCTTCAAAGCGGTGGCCCTGCGTGGTGTTGCCCGAGCGCAGCCCAAGCGCTTGCACAGGCACCACGTTAGCCCCATGCAAAGCCAGCAAGCCATGCGCCGGCCGCACAAAACTCACGCTGCTCCAGCCGGGCAGCGCGCAATCCGCCTCCAGCTGGTACGTCATGACCTTGGGGATGGGCAGCTTGTTTATGGCATCGTCCAGCGCTTTTTGCAGCGCCGCCGCCAGCGTTGCACCCGCCACCACGCTGTCATGAAACAGCGCTTCTGTTTTGCCATCCAGCGCGCGCTTGAGCCCAGCAACAGCCGAAGCGTCCGCCCCCAGCGCCTGCAACCTCTTTATCAGTGCAGGTGTGGCCTTGCCCGACGCGTCCAAGCCCACACCCACCGGCATGAGTTTCTGCGACACCGCCTTGTCGGCAGCCTGCTGCGCGACACCGGTCACATGTGCTGCCAGGCGACGCGGCGTAGCAAAGTGGGTCACCAGCGCGTCCTTCCCCGCCAGACCCTGGGCTTTGAGCGAATCTGCCAACACGGACGCAAAAGCCCGCCCCAGCTTGTCGAGCGCCTTGGGCGGCAACTCCTCCACCAAGAGCTCGACCAGCAAATTTTCGGACGCCATGGTTGATGAGTTGTTGTAGCTCATGCGGCCTTCTTCACCATCTGGTCCACCCAGGCCTTGGGTGCCATCGGGAACCCGAGCCGTTCGCGGCTATCGTAGTAACTCTGCGCCACCGCGCGCGCCAGGTTGCGGATGCGCGCCATGTAGGCCGCACGTTCGGTGACACTTATGGCCCCGCGCGCGTCCAGCAGGTTGAAGCTGTGTGCGGCTTTCAGCACCTGCTCGTAGGCCGGCAACGCGAGCTGTGCTTCGATCAGGTGTTTGGCCTGCTTCTCGTGCGCGGTGAAAGCAGTCAGAAGAAACGCCACGTCGCTGTGTTCGAAGTTGTAGGCCGACTGTTCTTTCTCGTTCTGCAGATACACATCGCCGTAGCTGATGCCTTCGGTCCACCGCAGTTTGTAGACGCTGTCCACCTCCTGCAGGTACATCGCCAGCCGCTCCAGGCCGTACGTGATCTCCCCCGTGACCGGTTTGCAGTCGATGCCACCGACCTGCTGGAAATAGGTGAACTGCGTTACCTCCATGCCGTTCAGCCATACCTCCCAGCCCAAACCCCAGGCGCCCAACGTGGGGTTCTCCCAGTCGTCTTCCACAAACCGCACATCATTCTTCTTGAGGTCAAAACCGAGCGCTTTCAACGAGCCAAGGTACAGGTCCAGAATATTTGCCGGGGCCGGTTTCATGACCACCTGGTACTGGTAATAGTGCTGCAGCCGGTTCGGGTTTTCCCCGTAGCGCCCGTCCTTGGGCCGCCGGCTAGGTTGCACATACGCCGCTTTCCAGGGCTCAGGGCCGATGGCGCGAAGGAAGGTGGCGGTATGCGAGGTCCCGGCACCTACTTCCATGTCGTACGGCTGCAGCAAAGCACAGCCCTGGGTATCCCAGTAGGACTGCAGCGTCAGAATAATTTGTTGGAAAGTCAGCATCGGTTCAGTTTTGAAGAGGTCCGCGAAGCGCGACCGACATTGCGGCCGCCGCTAGCGCAAGGGCTGCGCTGATTCTAGGGGCGGCGCAGGAAGTGACTCCTGCGTCGGGGCACTGACGCCACCAGCAACACCGAGCCCGCCAGCAACCACAGCGGCCAAAGCCAGAAACGCGACACCCAGCGGGCGTACGGCGTCAGGCCGTAGCGGCCTTGCACCTCGCCCTGCAAGACACCGCGCGTGTAACGCGGCAAGCTGTGGGTCACGCGCGCGGTATGGTCGATGATGGCGGTGTCTCCGGTGTTGGTGGCACGGATAAACGGCCGCCCGAACTCCAGCGCACGCATGCGCGATATTGCCAGGTGCTGGTCGATCGCGACCGTGTTGCCGAACCAGCCGATATTGCTGACATTCACAAAGATCGTTGGTGCCGCTGCCGGGTCGGCAAAGCGTGCCCCCAGCTCTTCGCCAAAAAGGTCTTCGTAACACACGTTCGGTGCCAGGCGCTGGCCCTGCCACTCGAACGACGCCTGTCCGACCGGGCCGCGGTTGAAGTCTCCCAGCGGTATGTTCATCATCTCGGTGAACCAGCGAAACAGCGGCGGTATGAATTCGCCAAACGGCACCAGGTGGTGCTTGTCGTAGCGGTACGCCGCCGCGCCAGGGGCAGCCGCCTCACCGGGCTTGAAACCCACCACCGAGTTGGTGTACCCGGCCGTCGCGTCGCCCCATGGAATTCCAATCAGTGCCGCCTGAGTTCCGCTGTTGAAACGCTGCTGCAACGCGGCCCAGTAGCCCGGCGGCAGTTGCTGCGGCAAGAGCGGAATAGCCGTTTCCGGCGCGACGATCAGCGGTGCGGTTGCCGCATTTAGCTGCTCACCGTACCAGCGCAGCGAATCCGCGACACCGGTTCCGGGTTGAAATTTTTCGTCCTGCGCAATATTGCCCTGGAGCAAGGCAACCTGCAGCGTTCCGCTCGGCAGCGTAAAGTCACCCGGCGACCAGGCCATCGCGGCGGCCACCAACCCGGCAGCACCCGCCAGCCCGGCCCGTCGCACGCTTGTAGGGCGCTGCAACCAGGCCACACCGCAGTAGGCAATCCAGGCCACCAGCGCTGCGACGCCGTAAGCGCCTACATACTGCGCTGAATGGGCCAATGCGCCGATGTGCGCGTAACCAGCGGCACCCCAGCCAAAACCTGTAAACCACACGCCGCGCGCCATCTCGGCCAGCAACCAGAGCGCGGCAAATACACAGCCTGCCCCCAGTTTGTTGCGCGGTGCCAAGGCTACGAATGCTGCCCCGGCAGCGCCATAGTAGCCCGCCAGCACCGCAGCGAGCGCCAGCACGGCAAACGCCGCCAGCCAGGCGGCCAGCCCGGCATAGGTGTGCATCGCCACGAACATCCACCAGAAAGTACCCGCCAGCCAGGCGGTGGCGAACAACCACGCCAGCAGCCCGGCGCGCGCCGGGCGCGCACAAGCGTCGAGTAGCCAGGCCAGCAGGCCCAGGGCCAGCAACTGCAACCACCCAGCAGGTTGCGCGTCCCACGGCGTGGCCATCGACGCCGCATGGCCCAGCCCGGCGGCGACAGCCAGCAGTGCGGCAGCGGGCAAACGCAAAGGGCTCAGGGAATTTGCGGGGACACTTTGAACCACTTCACCGCGCCTCCCTTGGTGTGCAGCACCACAAAGTCCAGGCCGGCACGGGTATGCCGTTCACCGCGTTTTGGCACATGGCCCATGCCATGCGCGATCAAGCCCCCAATGGTGTCGAATTCCTTTTCCTGGTCCGACTCCATCAGCGTGACGCCAAAGGCATCTTCGACTCGCTCGATGGTTGTGTCGCCGCTGACACGGTAGGTCCGATCGGCCAGGCCAAAAATGTCGCCTTCGTCCTCGGCGATGTCGAACTCGTCTTCGATTTCTCCGACGATTTGCTCCAGCACGTCTTCGATGGTGATGAGCCCGGCGACACGGCCAAATTCATCGATCACGATGGCCAGGTGGTTGCGGTTGCCGCGAAACTCCCGCAGCAGGTCGTTCAGGCCCTTGCTCTCGGGCACAAAAACGGCGGGGCGCAGCAGCGCGCGGATATTGAATTCAGGTGCCCGCTGCAACTTCAGCAGATCTTTGGCCATCAGTATGCCAATGATGTTCTCCTGGTCGCCGTCGTACACTGGAAAACGCGAGTGCGCGGTAGCTATCACCACTTGCAACAACTCGTCCAGGGGCGCGGCGATATTGAGGAGGTCCATACGCGTGGCAGGTACCATCACGTCGCCGGCCGACATGTCGGCCATCCGGATGACGCCTTCCAGCATGAACCGGGACTCGGCCCCGATGATGTTGTTGTCCTCCGCTTCCGCCAGCGTCTCGATAAGTTCCGCAGTGGAATCCGGACCGGGATGAATGAATTCTGCAAGCCGCTGCAGAAACGTACGCTTGTCCTCCCTTTCGGCAAGGCGCGCAGGATGGGTGTCTGACACAAATAGAGGGGTGGAGCGCCCCGTGGTTGCGGACCCGTAAGGATAGCGGATTGCACGGGCCGCGTGGTTGGCTGCGCCGGGCGTCGCGCGAGCGCCGTTAAGCCACCAAGCTACTGCTCCGGCGGACGGTCGGCACAACGGGAGGCCTGCAAAGCGCGCAGGAAGCCCCAGAACTGCTGGGCCTGCTCCTTCATGCGGTAGTCGGCCTGGGCCAGGTGCTCCTGGACGATCTCGGTCACCTGGGAGTCGAGCGTTGCCGCAGGCAGGCGCAAATAGGCTTCCGACTCGGAGCCGTCCCGTTGCACCGTTGCGCCGGCGTTCCTTGCGATTTTGAGCATTGCCGTGTTCTCGCTCAAGGCGTGGATGAACATCTGGCTAATGCCGTCGTTGCGCGCGTGCATGGCGGCGCGGTCAAACAAACGCGCACCAAATCCCCGACTGCGGGCACTTTTCAGCACCGACACGCCGAACTCGGCACACGAGTCATGGCCTTGCTTGGCCGGATAAGCCAGATGGGCCATCGCGATTAATTGCAGTTTGCGGTTGTAGATGCCAAATATCTCGTCCCGCGCGAAGTCCAGGCCACTCACATAACGCTGCACCTGCTCATTGCTGGCGGCGTAACCAAAACGCAAGTACCGGTCAGCCGGGTCGAGGCTCAACAGGTGCGCCGCAATGCGTTCGCGGTGGTTGGCACCGAGCGAGCGGATCGGCACCATGACCGGGTTCCGGCCTCCGGCGGCCGGCTCCCTGGGAGGCCGCGGCGACCCTGACGTCTGGGCTGAGCCTCGCTCCAGAGCACCGCGGCTGACGTTGTTTGCAGCATTCATAGGCTCAATATAAGGGTTTTCCCTGAATATCCCAATGAAATAACTGCCAAACACCCGCTTGAAATAGAGCGCCGCACCCATTGCCCGCCTTCCAGGGCGGAGCGGGCTGGCGAAATCTCACTCCAGCAACGCCAAAGTTTGCGCCATGACGCTGCGATCCAACAACAAGGCCAAGTGTGCCGTACCGGGCACCAGCCGATTGTCCGCACCGGGCAAGGTAGCCGCCGAGGCGGGAAACACAATGTTGTCGCAGTTCGAATAAAAGCAGGTAAACAGCCCGGCGCGCTCTGGCGGCTCGCCGCCTGCCAGTGCGCCCAGCCAATCGCTGCCGAACCGCATTTGTTCGGCATTGTGCAGCGCCTGCACGGAGATGCCGAAGTCCCCCAACCGGGTTCCACGGTG
>JANOCN010000307.1:0-2031 GCA_031412185.1 Betaproteobacteria bacterium
CGGTGAGCGGGGTTTCAATAAACGTCGGGCATACGGTGTTGACGCGTATCTGCTGCGGCCCGAGCTCCCAGGCCAGTGCCTTGGTGAACCCCTCCAGCGCGTGTTTGGAGGCGCAGTACACAGAACGTTTGGGGCTGCCCACATGCCCCATCTGTGACGAGATATTGATGATGGAGCCAGGTTTGCCCGCAGCTATCAAACCCCGTGCCACCTCGCGCGACACATAGAAAACGGCCTTGACGTTCAGGTCCATCACCGCGTCCAGGTCGGCGTCCAGGATGTCGGTCAGCAGCGCCGGGCGGTTGGTGCCGGCGTTGTTCACCAGAATGTCGAACGGACCGTGCTGCGCTACAAAACGCGCAACTGCCGGGGAATCCGTCACGTCGAGCACATGCGCGCGTGCCTGCCCCCCCGCCTTTTCAATGTCTGCGCTGGCTGCATCGATTTCTGTCGCTGTACGCGCTACCAGGGTGACGTGCGCACCAGCCTGCGCCAACGCATGGGCGGCGGCCAGCCCCAGCCCGCGCCCGGCTCCGGTTACCAATGCCGCCCGCCCGTCCAGGCGAAAGCTCGGTGTCTGGGGGTGGCGAAGTTCGGCCATGGCGGCGGTTGGCGTGATTGCTGCGCTCAGGCCAACGCGGGTACCGGCTGGTACCACGGCACCTCGGCGCGGTCGCCATAACGCCGCACGCGGATGTTGGCCTGCTCCCCATGCCCGGCAAAGTTTTCCATATGGCACAGGCGCGAGCAGTATTCCCCCACCAGCGCGGAGGCCTCGTTGGTCAGCACTTTTTGGTAGGTGCATGTCTTGAGAAACTTGCCGACCCACAAACCGCCGGTGTAGCGCGCGTTTTTGTTGGTAGGCAAGGTGTGGTTGGTGCCGATCACCTTGTCGCCAAAACTCACATTGGTACGCGGGCCGAGAAACAAGGCTCCGTAGTTGGTCATGTTTTTCAGAAAGTAGTCCGGGTCGCGCGTCATCACCTGCACGTGATCGGACGCCAGCACATCTGCCTTTGCCAGCATTTCAGCGTCGCTGTCGCATACGATTACCTCGCCGTATACCTCCCACGCCATGGCGGCGATGCCCGCGGTAGGGAGAATTTTGAGCTGGCGCTCCACCTCGGCCATGGTGTCGCGCGCCAGCTTCTCCGAGGTGGTCAACAACACGGCAGGCGACGTGGGGCCGTGTTCGGCCTGGCCCAACAGGTCGACCGCGCACAGTTCACCGTCCACGCTGTCGTCCGCAATCACCAGGGTCTCGGTGGGGCCGGCAAACAAATCAATGCCCACGCGGCCGTAGAGTTGGCGCTTGGCTTCTGCCACGTACATGTTGCCCGGGCCCACCAGCATGTCTACCGCTGCCACCGACTGTGTGCCGATCGCCATGGCGGCTACCGCCTGCACACCACCGAGCACCAAAATCTGGTCGGCCCCGGCAAAATGCATGGCCGCAACAATGGCCGGGTGCGGTGCACCCTGGTACGGTGGCGCCGTGGAAACCACCCGTTTCACACCCGCCACCTTGGCGGTGAGCACACTCATATGGGCCGACGCGATCAGCGGATACTTGCCACCCGGCACATAACAGCCGGCCGCGTTCACCGGTATGTTTTTGTGCCCGAGGATCACCCCGGGCATGGTCTCGACCTCTACATCTTTCATGCTGTCGCGCTGGATCTGCGCAAAGTTGCGGATCTGCTTCTGGGCAAACCGGATGTCTTCAACCTCGCGCGCCGAGAGTTTCTTGACCGCCGCCTCTATGTCGCCTTGCGAGAGCGTGAAGCTGGCCGGGTCCCAGCCGTCAAACTTGCGGCTGTAGTCGCGCACGGCGTCGTCACCCCGCGCCTGCACGTCTCTCAGGATGCCCTCGACCGTGGCACGCACCTGCGCGTCGTCTTCGGCACGGCCTTGGGCGTCTTTGCCACGTTTCAAATAACGGATCATGGTAGGCAGAACCTCTTCAATGGCTGAATTGCGCAAACCATTGGTTTGCATACGTATGCAATGTATGCAACTACAAGCGACTTG
>JANOCN010000308.1:0-1794 GCA_031412185.1 Betaproteobacteria bacterium
CCCCACTTTGTCGGACTGCACCGAGCTGGTGCTCGGCCAGGCCCCAGCGCTCGCAAGTGATGTATTGGCCGCGCTCAAGGCGTCGGTCGCTGTTGCGCTTGGCGAACCGGTACCGGACGACGAGAACCCGGACGTAAAACGCACTGTTACACAGCTGCTTGCACAAGCCGACGCGGTAAGCGCCACGCTGGCTGCCGAGTTGCGCCGCCTGGTCTACCAGAGTGGGACGCAGGATTTTGCGCAATCGCCGCTCGGTCGTGTCGAGGATATCCATGTGTTCGACATCCGGGAGCTGGAGGCCCACATCGAGCTGGCGCTGGCCCGGCAGGAAATCCTCCGTGCGGTTGACGACGTGTTGCCTTTGTTCGATGCACTGGTTGCCGCGTTGCTAGGCTGGTCCACGGTACAACCCGGCCTCAACCCCCTCAAACCCGAAGCATTTGTGCGCGCCCTCAACGAAACCCTGGACGCCTGGGTGCCGGATGAAGCCGTGCGCACGACCCTGTTGCGCCCTGCTGCCATGGCTTTGGGTGTGGGTATGCGCCAGCTCTACCGCGAAACCTGCGACTGGCTACGCTCCCAGGGGGTTGAGCCGGTCGAGCCGCCGATGGGCAAGCCGCTTGAAGGTGCCGCAGCGCGAAGCGCGCTGGCGGGCACCGAAGTTGAACGCACCATGCGCACGCTGGACAAGCTGCGCCGCCTGCTGGCGGGCGAGTCGCTGCAGGGGGCGGGCGGCGCTGCCATGAAAGACTTCACGCACACCGTGCCGGCCTCGCTGGTCGCGCTGCAAGACCTGAAAATGGTCGAGCCGATGATGAAGCGGCTGGCCGAGCGTCCAACGCAGCAGGCGGGGTCGGGGCAGGTGGCGGCATTGCGCAGTGTGCCTGCTACAGCCGTTACCAGGACGCAGGCACAAAATCAGCAGATCGGACGCCAGCTGGGCGAAGAAGTCGTGCGTTTCATGCTCGAGCAACTGGTGCTGGACGAACGCCTGGTGCTGCCCGCCCGCATGCAGATGCGCTTGCTGGAGCCAGTGCTCGTGCGCCTGGGGAAATCCGACCCGCGGTTCTTTATCGAGCGCAGCCATCCGGCCCGGCAACTGCTGGACCGGGTAGTGCAGGCCAGTCTCGGTTACGCACGGGAGGACGAAGAAGGCGTGACGGGTTTTGTGGCCTGTGTCGCCAACGCAGTCAACAACCTGTGCCAGGGGGCGGGAGATGCCAGCGCGTTCGCCAGCGTGCTGCATGAGCTGGAAGAAGACTGGGTCGCGTTCGACGCGATGCGTCATCGGCGCCGGGAGGAGGCGCTCAATGCGCGTCAACACGCGGAGCAACGGATGCTGCTTGCGCAACGTTTCTCCGGTGCCATGATGGAGCGTTTCAAGAACAGCGGGTTGCCCGAGCTGGTAGCCAGTTTTCTGCGCGGTCCCTGGGCGCAGGTGCTGGCCGAGGCACGTTTGCGCAGCGAAGAGTCCGTGCTGGACCCTGGAGAATACCTGGCGCTGGTGGATGACCTGGTGTGGAGCGTGCAGCCCTTGCTGGTACCGCGCGACTACACCCGGCTGGTTCGCCTGATACCACGGCTGCTGGAGCGCCTGGGGGAAGGGCTGATGCTGATCCGCTTTCCACAGGAGCCGGTATCGATATTTCTGGACGACCTGAGCGCACTGCACGAAAAGGCGTTTGAAGAGCACCGTCGCGCGCTGGCAGCCGGGCATGCCGCTGCCGCCGTGCTGGCGGAACCATCAGCGGCACCGGCCCAAACCGATGTGGTGCCGGTGCCGGTGCCGGTGCC
>JANOCN010000309.1:0-2154 GCA_031412185.1 Betaproteobacteria bacterium
GCGCAACTGATCGACACCAGCAACGGCAACCACGTGTGGGCAGAACGTTACGACCGCAATCTTGCCGACGTGCTACAGCTGCAAGATGAGATGGCCTTGATGATTGCAGGCGCCATCGAACCCCAGCTCTCCAAGGCCGAACAGGACAAAGCCCGGCGCAAACCGGCCGAGAACCTGGACGCCTGGGACCTGTACCAGCGTGGCCTGTGGCACTACTGGCAATACAGCCGCGAGTCGAGTGCCGAAGCACAACGCCTGTTTGGCGAAGCGATCAGCCTGGATTCGCATTTTGCGGCTGCGCGGGCGTTCCTGGCCTACAGCCATTTCACCGGATCGCACCAGGCCTTCGAGGAGCCGCAGCAGGCGATTGCCCTGGCGCGCGACGGCGCTTTGCGCGCGTTGGCTATCGACGAAAAAGACCCGGTGGCCCACCTGACGCTCGGCCGCGTGTTGGCCAGCAGCGGCGACTATGTGGAGGCGGTGGACGAACTGGAGATGGCCGTCACCCTGAACCCGAGTTTTTCGCTGGCGCATTACACCCTTGCGTCGGTGCTGTTTCTGGGCGGACGGCCAGAGCAGGCACTATCTAGTTTCGAGTTGGCGGCGCGGCTCACGCCGATCGGCCCGCTGATCTGGGGCATCCAGACCATGCATGCCAACACTCTGGCGGCCCTGGGCCGCTACGCCGAAGCCGAGCCGCTGGCGCGTGCCGCCACACGGCACCAGACCGCCACGTTCTGGGTCTACGCCAACTGGGCTTCGATACTGGGCAACCTGGGCGAGCTCGAAAAGGCCCACGCAGCCTTGACGCGGTTGCTGGACTTGCGCCCCGACTTTTCGGAGTCCTTTTATGACCGGCTGTTTGTTGGCATCAAGCCGGCCGTGAAGATACCCTACTTTCAAGGGCTACACCGGGCAGGCCTCAAGCAGTATCTGGTGTCGGATGAGCGAACCGTCATCATGCAGCGGAGAAGCGACGCGTGAGTTTGTACAGCGTACAAAAATTCCTGTACCACCTGAACCGCGACCCCATAGTGCAGCGGCGCTATCGCGAAGACCCTGCCGCTCTGCTCGACGACTACACACTTAGCGACGAAGAACGCCAGGCCGTGGTTGACGGCGACATCGGCAAGTTGTACGTGCTGGGATGCAATGGCCAATTGTTGATGCATTTCGCGCCGTTGCTCGGTATCGCCTGGGCCGACTACCTGGAGGCCATGCGCGAAGGCGTGCGCCGCTACGGCCCGGTACGCGCCGGCAACTACGCCATGACCACCGCGACTGATGAGAAAGTGGCGGGGATATGAGCGCCGCGCTGAACCGCTTCAAGCAAGCGAACACCCCCACGGGGCTGGAGCCTGCGGCTTCGAGCCTGCTTGAGCAGGCTTGGACAGGCGACAGAGGCGATGCGTCTCGCGAGCCGCGGCCTGCAAGGCCTCGCGCAGCACTTGCGTCGTCGGTTGCCACCGACGTCGGGGAAGTGGCAAGCGTGGGGGCCGTATGAGTTTGGTATTTGCGGGTATCTGCAGCCATGCGCCGGGCATTACCGGCAGAGCCCACCTCGCCGATCCGTCGGCCCGGGACGCGCTGCATGCGCAGTTTCGTCGCATGGGTGAAGCGCTGGAGGCAGCGCAGCCAGACGCGGTAATCGTGGTGGCGGCCGAGCAGTTCGCGAATTTTTTCATGAACAACATGCCGGCGTATGCGATTGGCATGGCCGACTCCTACCAGGGCCCGATCGAAGACCCGGCGTGGCTGGGGATTGCGCGTACCACCATACCCGGCAATGCGGAGTTGTCACTGCGCATCATCCGCAGCGTCATGCAAACCGTGGACGTGGCTTATGCCGAGGAGTGGAAGTTCGACCACGGCATCATGGTGCCGCTGCACTTCCTGACACCACGCTACGACAAGGTGGTGATCCCCATCAATATCAACTGCCAGGGGCCGCCGCTCACGCCACTGGCACGAGCCTGGGCGTTTGGCGAGGCCTTGCGCCGGGCCTGCGACGCGGCACCAGAACGTTTGGCGGTGGTAGGTACCGGAGGCATTTCCCACTGGCCAGCCACACCCGACTCGGGCAAGATAAACGAGCCGTGGGACCGTGAGTTTCTGGATCGCTGGTGCCGCAATGACAAATCCGCAATGCTCAGC
>JANOCN010000310.1:0-3669 GCA_031412185.1 Betaproteobacteria bacterium
TGAGTTCCGGGCTGAGGTTGGCCTTCTTGAAGTGGAACTTGGCCTTGTCGGGGTCGTAGCTGGTGACCTTTTGCTTGGGGTCGTAGAACTTCATCTTGGTGCCAACCGTGTGGTCGTTGCCCACCGATGCATATCCCGAGAACACGTTTTGCACGATCTTCTTGCGGTCGACACCGTGTTTCAGGGCCAACATCAGGTCTTTGTTGGTATACGGATCTTTGTCGGTCTGGGCGACAAACGCGAAGCGGTTGCCCATACCAGGCGTGCGCGACAGCTTGAGCTTGCTGTTCTTGGCAAGCAGCGCAGCCGTTTTGGGGTCGACGCGGTTGATGGCATCGACCTGGCCGGTCACGAGGGCCTGGGTACGCGCCGCGGCGTCGCCAATGTAGCGCAGTTCGACCCGTTCGAAATTGCCGCGATTGGGTTTCCAGTAGTTACCAGCCTTGCGCTTGAAGGTGGCGCGCACTCCCGGCTGAAACTCGTCCAGCGTGAAAGCGCCAGTACCGTCTGGCTTGCTGAAATCGGTGTAACCATTGGGCACTACGATGATGTGGTAGTCGCTCAGGTTGTAGGGCAGGTCCACATTGCCTTTGCTCATCGTGATCTGTATCTGCGTGGGAGACAACTTCTTGATGTCGGCAATGTCGGTCAGCAGCGCCTTGGCCGGCGATTTCGTCTCGCCGCGGTGCAGGTTGATCGAATAGATCACGTCGTCGGCATCCAGCGTCTTGCCAGATGTGAAAGTGATGCCCTTGCGGATGTCGAAGGTCCAGTCGGTCGCACCGGGTTTGACGTCCCATTTTTCGAACAGCTCCCCGGTGGCGTTGCCGTTGTCGGCGACTTCCACCAGGTTGTTCCACAACATAAGGCTCATGGCGATAGGAATGGAGTCGGCGTAGGTGCGCGGGTCCAGGCTGTCTGACGGCGAGCCGCCTTCCATGCCCAGGCGCAAGGTGCCGCCCTTTTTGGGCGTGCCCTGGGCCATGGCGGGCATAGCCCCGAAGGTGGCGGAGAGACCCAGCGCAGCAGCACCGGTGATGATTTGACGGCGGTCGAGAATAATTTCCGAGTCCGTTGGGGTTTCGATCATTGCCATTTTTTAGGTTCTCCAATCAAGTCGATAAACAGTTCCCCGACTCTGCCATCCAACACGATGGAAAATCTCGGGCAGCCCGAGGGCAACCAGCTTTGCACTCTAGTTTCATCGTAACGCAATATGCAGACCAAGCGGCATCCAGACAATCCCTTAGCTGATCTGACTTCGGTTTATCGCGGCATCAAAACCTTGAATTAAAACGACGCCGTACGCTCCCTGCGTCGTCGCAGAACTGACAAGCGAAGTCGCGCACAGCTATGCAGGCAAGAACCCACGTGGTACGCGCCGCACGACAGTTCCAAACGCCCTGCCTGAGACCCGGATACCGCACCAAATATGTGCCCGCGCGGAACGTCTGCGTGCCATATTCATGCGGCCTGACTGGTCAGCCATTCACGCAATATCTTTATCTTGGGTAGCTGGGCGCGGTCTGGTGGATAGACCAGGTAATACGACAGGCCTCTTTCTATGGTCTGTTGTTTGAACGGGGCCACCAAAATGCCGTCGCGCAGACTCTCTCGCACCAGGTTCAGGTCGCCAATGGCAACACCTTGGCCGCGCGTCGCGGCAGCCAGGGCCAACTCGAGCGTGTCGAAGGTCTGGCCCCGGCGCGCTTCGCGCGTATCCACGCCGGCTGCCTGAAGCCACTTTTGCCACGCGTCCAGCGGGTCGCAATGCAGCAACGGCAAAGCTGCCAGATCCGCCGCAACGATTATCCGCGCTGCGACTTGCGGTGAACACATGGGCGTCAGCACTTCGGACATCAGGGCGACGGCCTCAACGCCTACCCATGCGCCGCGCCCCTGCACCACTGCTGCGTCCACATCCGAACGTTCAAACTCCGGCTCCCAGGCCTCGAAGGTCGTAATGCGTACGTCCACATCAGGTAGCAACGCACGCAACTCGGGCAACAGCGGCAGAAACCAGCGCGCTGTGAAGGTAGGCGGCATGCGCAACACCAGTACCTGCCCGATATTGCGCAGCCCATCACAGGCACCTGCCAGACGCCCCAACGCGTCGTCCACCACCGGCAGCAGCAATTGCCCTTCGGCGGTGAGCTTGAGGCCGCGTTTGTGGCGGATAAACAGCTGGCACCCAAGATGCGCCTCGAGCTGCTGGATTTGCCGACTCACCGCCCCCTGCGTGACAAACAGCAGTTCGGCCGCTCGGCTGAAGCTGCCGGCCGCAGCGGCAGCGGCAAACACCGTCAGCCCATGCAGTGGCGGCAGCCTGCGGTGAAAAAGGTGTGCGCCAGTTCCATGAGTTTCAGTAATACTTATCATGATAATTTCTGGCTTTTGGTTACGATTCACCCACTATAGAATCGATTTTGTTCAAACTTGTAAGCAATCACGTATTACCACCGCTCATTCTGCCGGGTTTACCGTCCGCCTGCTATCCCTTAGATGAAAATCCGCCGAATCACCGCCACGCCGATCAACTTCCCGCTGGAAGCGCCGTATGGATGGGTGTTTGGCGAGCTGCCGGGTTTTTCGCAGACCATTGTGGAAGTCGAGACCGATGACGGGCTGGTCGGCCTGGGCGAAGCTTCTGGTGCGGCTGCTGCGGCACTGATCAACGACACGATTGCCCCGCGTCTGGTGGGCCATGACCCGATAGACATTGCAGGTGCTGAGCTGCGCTGCCTGCCGTTTTGGGCCGGCGTACAGAGCATCAACGACCAGGGGCGCATCGCGGCGTTCGGTGCGGTCGAAATGGCATTGTGGGATCTGCGCGGCAAGGCCTGGAACCAGCCGCTGTACCAGTTACTCGGTGGTGCCATACGCAAAGACATCCCTTTCACCGACTACTTCTCGCTGCGTGGCGACGGCCCGGTCATCCCGGGAGGCCCCTTCGTCAAGGGCGAACGCACGCCCGAGGAGGTGGCCGACTACTGCGTGATGCTGCACGAGACCCACGGCACCACGTTCTTCGAAGGCAAGTTCTCTACCCACGACGCGAAGGTGTCGCTGCGCATGCTGGAGCTGATACGGCACAAGCTCGGTGGCGCCGTGATGCTGCGCATCGACTCCAACCAAGCCTATTCGCTGGCCACCGCGCGGCGGCTGGTGCGCCCGCTGGAAGACCTGGATGTGCGCAACTGGGAAGACCCGGTTGCCACCATCGATGAGATGGTCGAGCTGCGCCGGCACTGCTCGATTCCGTTTTCGACCCACAACCTGGACATTGCACGCGCCATGGCGCTCAAGGTACCCGACGCGCTGGTGGGCAACCCGACGCTGGTGGGCGGAATCGGCCGCATGGTCCGTTTCCTGGGTGCCTGCGAACATGCGGGCATCGACTACTGGTGCTACAGCGGCGACTCCGGCATTGGCAGCGCAGCCTACCTGCACCTGTGTGCTGCTACGGCCTGGATACGCGAACCCAACCAGTCACTGTTTCGCATGCAACCGATGGACATCACCAACGAAGGTCCGTTTCGTCCGAAAAACAACATGGTGCGGGTTCCCGAAGGGCCCGGCCTGGGGGTCACGCTGGCACGCGACGCATTGGCGTTTTGCCACCGCCACTATGTCGAGAACGGGCCGATGAATAAATACCACGACCCGGCC
>JANOCN010000311.1:0-3689 GCA_031412185.1 Betaproteobacteria bacterium
CTTTCAGCAGGCTGGCGGCCGAAGGCCAACTGCGTTTCGTCGACAACTTCGGCTACAGCGTACCGGCGCTGCCGGTGGCCAAGGACTATGTGGACTGGGCTATTGCGCGTTTGTTGGTAGAAGCCAATGCGCTGCTGTACATCATGGACCCGATGGACCAGGCCCTGCTGGACCAGGCCGAGGCAAGCAATGCGCAGATCCGCACTACCGCGTTCGGCACCGACCATGACGGAATCCGCCAGTATTCCGAGCTGAACTGGCGCTTCCACACCCAACTCATCAAGCTCGCAGGGAACCCGCTGCTGAACGATGTGCACCAGCGGTTGTATGCGGCACCACAGTTTTCGCGGATCTTTCTGGGGCGCGGCATACCGAACCAGGCCCTGATCGCCGACGAGCACGACCAGGTGCTGCACCAGCTGCGGTGCGGCGACCGCGCCGGCGCAGCGCAGGCCCTGCGCCACCACATCATCGACAGCCTGCAACGCGATGCACGCCTGTCGGACGTATCCGTTTCACTGCAACTGCTCGTGCGCCAGCGCAGCGCCGAACCATCTGTCCCCACCACTACCAGGAGAAAAGCATGATTTCCCGTCGTACATCAATCGCGCTGGCCTTGTGCGCCATTGCGCAGAGTGCAGCAGCCCAGGTTTTCCCGGACCGGCCGGTGCAACTCATAGTGGGTTTTCCGGCCGGTGGTGGTGTGGACATCGTGGCCAGGCAACTGGCGGAGAAACTTTCCGAGTCGCTCGGGCAGCGGGTGGTAGTTGAAAACCGGCCCGGTGCGGCGGGCAATGTGGCGATGGAATATGTGGCCCGCGCCAAACCGGACGGGCACACGCTCTTGATGGGCAACCTGGGCATGCTGAGCGCCAACGCTGCGCTGTACGCCAAGCTCGCGTTTGACCCGACGAAAGACTTCGCCCCCGTGGCGCGTGTGGTCGTGACGCCGCTGGTAGCCGTGGTGCCGGCGTCGCTCCCGGCGCAGAACATGGCGCAGTTTGTCGCGCTTGCACGTGCCAAACCGACCGAACTCAACTTCGGCTCGGGCGGCAACGGCAACATCAACCACCTGGCCGGCGAACTGCTCAAACTGCAAACCGGTACGCAGATGCAGCACATCCCCTACACCGGCAGTGCGCCAGCCCTGGCCGATTTGGTGCCTGGGCGCATCCAGCTCATGATCGACGGCGGCAACGTGGTGCAGCCGTTCCTCAAAGACGGGCGGGCACGGGCGATTTTTGTCACCGGTGAAACACGCTCTCCCGGTTTGCCTGACGTACCCACCGCCAGAGAGTCGGGTATGCCAGACTACGTTATCTACGGCTGGCAGGGCGTACTGGCGCCCAGCGCTACGCCACCGGCCATCATCGACCAGTTGAGCCAGGCCATCAACAAGGCGCTGGCAGCGCCAGACCTGAAGACTCGCCTGTCGGGCCAGGGCACCGAACCGGCCTATCTGCCACCGGCCGATTTCCGGACCTACATTGCCGCCGAGCAAAAACGCTGGGGCGACGTCATTCGGAGCGCGAAGATCAAGCTGGATTAAGCAAGCACAGAGCACCTGGCGGGTCCTGAATCAGAGCCAGACAGTGTCACGGCGCCTGCGTAGGCACCGCCGAATCCGCTTGGCCCACTTGGATGATGCGTCAGAATGGCGCTGTGGGGATGCTCTGCTGCGCCGCGCGGTTTTTGGCCTGGAGTACCCCTCAATCAAGGAGAGCCCATGGCCAAAATGCATCCAGCAGTCGCCGCCATCCAAAAGTCCACCGCGACCAAAGTGAAAGTCGCCGTAAGCGATATCGACGGCGTTCTGCGCGGCAAGTACCTGCACCGCGACAAGTTCCTCGGTGCCGCCGAGCCTTATCCGGGCGGCGGCTTCGGCTTTTGCGACGTGGTGCTGGGCTGGGACATGATGGACGTCACCTACGACAACACCACCGCGACGGGCTGGCAACACGGCTTTCCCGACGCTCTGGCGCGGCTCGACCTGAACACCGCGCGGCATGTGCCCTGGGACGATGGTGTGCCGTTTTTCCTGGGCGAATTTGTCAATGCCGACGGCACGGCGCATGCCCAGTGCCCGCGCCAGGCGCTCAAGCGGGTGCTGGCGCGCGCCGAGAAGATGGGCTTTCAGGTCATGACCGGTATGGAGTTCGAATGGTTCAACTTCCTGGAGACGCCGCACAGCTGGGCCGCCAAGAAGGGCGTCGGCCCACAACAGCTCACACCCGGCATGTTCGGTTATTCGCTGTTGCGCATGAACCAGCACCGCGATTTCTTCAACGCCATCATGGACCAGATGCTGGCGTTCAAAGTGCCGATTGAAGGCCTGCATACGGAAACCGGGCCAGGTGTCTATGAAGCGGCGATTGGGTTCAGCGAAGCACTTGAGCAGGCCGACCGCGCGATTCTGTTCAAGACTGGTGCCAAGGAAATTGGTGCCGCGTTTGGCATCATGCCCAGCTTTATGGCCAAGCCCAACCAGAGCCTGCCGGGCTGCAGCGGGCATATCCACCAGAGCTTGTCGGACGGCAAGACCAACCTGTTCTTCGACCCCAAAAGCCCGCGCAAGATGAGCAAACTGTTCGAGAGTTACCTGGCCGGTCAGGTCGCCTGCATGATGCAGTTTGCGCCAATGATCTGGCCCACCATCAACAGCTACAAACGGCTGGTGGACGGCTTCTGGGCACCGGTCAAACCGACCTGGGGTATCGACAACCGCACCGCGAGTTTCCGCGTTATTGCAGGCAGCCCCAAGGCGACGCGGCTGGAGACACGTTGCCCAGGTGCCGACGTTAACCCGTACCTGGCCATGGCCGCCGTGATTGCGGCCGGGCTCGATGGTGTGGAAAAGGGTTTGAAGCTGACTGCGCCGCCGATCACGGGTACCAATGTGGGGGCCGAAAACACCCCACGCGCGCCGCGTACTTTGATCGAGACTACACGTATCTTCGCGCAGTCCAAGATCGCCCGCGACTGGCTAGGCGACGGCTTCGTAGACCACTTCGCCGCCACCCGCGACTGGGAGTGGCGCCAATGGCTTGATGGTGTCACCGACTGGGAAATGAAACGATACTTCGAGATAATTTAGCCATGAGTATTACCAATTTTTCTTTCCCGACACCGATCAGATTCGGCCCTGGCGCGCGCAAGCTGGTCGCTGCCCACCTGCTGGAACAGGGCTGCAAGCGCCCGCTGATCGTGACCGACAAGGCGCTCGCCGCCTTGCCGGTGCTGGCCGAGTTCAAGACCCACCTCCAAGGCCTGGACGTGGCTGTTTTTTCAGGCGTGTTCGGCAACCCGACCTGCAGCCAGGTCATGGACGGGGCCACTGCTTACAAGGCGCACAAGGCTGACTGCGTGATCGGTTTCGGCGGCGGTGCAGCGCTGGACGTGGCCAAGATCGTGGGCCTGGCTGCAACCCACGAAGGGGACATACTCGAATATGTCTGGGACCACCCCCAGGTGCGGGCCATCGTCAACGAGCTGCCCTATTTTGTGGCCCTTCCCACCACCTCCGGCACTGGCTCCGAGGTCGGCCGCTCCAGCGTCGTGAGTGAAAACGAGTCCCACTTGAAGCGGGTGGTGTTCAGCCCCAAGATATTGGCCAAGACTGTATTCGCCGATCCGGAACTGACATTCGGTCTGCCGGCGCATATCACCGCCGCCACCGGCATGGACGCATT
>JANOCN010000312.1:0-4840 GCA_031412185.1 Betaproteobacteria bacterium
GTTTGTAGCCGGTGGTCGATACGTTGGCCAGGTTGTGCGAGATCACGTCCAGCTGCATTTGCTGGGCTTCCATGCCGGTTTTCGATATCCACAGTGAGTTGATCATGTTTGCTTTCTAGCCTTGCAGGCCCAATAACTGGCCTGCGGAACGGTCGTTTGATTCAGCGGTTTGCAGCAGCCGCATCTGCACTTCAAATTGGCGCGCGGTCTGGATCATGCCGACCATCGTCTCGATCGGATTGACGTTGGAGCCCTCCAGCACACCGACTTGCAACTGGGCTGCCGCGTCGTTGGGCAACGGGTCGCCCGAGGTGCTGCGAAACAGGCCGTCGTTGCCGCGCTGCAGCGGATCTTCCGGGGTCGGGGTAGCCAGCTTGAGCCGCCCGATCACCGACGATTTCTGTCCCGCTACTTTTGCGCTGAGGGTTCCGTCGCTGCCAATACTCACCTCGGCGTTGGCAGGAACGCTGATCGGGGCACCGCCATCGGACAAAGCGGTCATGCCGTTGCCGGTCAGCAGGGTGCCGTCCTGGGCCACCTCGAATGACCCGTTGCGGGTGTAGGCCTCGGTGCCGTCCAGCCCTTGCACCGCAAACCAGGCATTGCGTTTGGCCATGGCGTCCAGGCCGCGCCCGGTGCGCTGCGCCGACCCGGCTGTATCCAGGTAACCCGAGCTGGCTTCGAGCGCAAACACGCGCGTGGTGGCACCGTCGCCGCGCAAGGGCACGGCGCGGTAGGTCGCGAGCTCGGCACGAAAGCCATTGGTGGATGCGTTGGCGAGGTTGTTCGACAGCAGCGTCTGGCGATTTGCAGCCGCGTTGGCACCGGTCATCGCGGTGTAGATCAGGCGGTCCATGTCAGTGCGGGCTCAGGTTATGTGCTTACGGGCAAGGCACTATTAGCGCAGGTTGGTCAGGGTAGACAACACCTGGTCCTGCGTCTTGATGGTTTGGGCGTTGGCCTGGTAGGCACGCTGTGCCGTCATCATGTTCACCAGCTCGGCGGTCAGGTCGATATTCGATTCTTCCAACGCACCCGAGCGTATCGAGCCAAACTTCCCTTGCAGCGGTGCACTGGTAACCGGTTGGCCCGATGCCGTGGTCTCCACCCAGGTGTCGCCCGGCCCGGGCCGCAGCCCCTGCACGTTGCGAAAGTCTGCCAGCGCCACTTGCCCGGCCGCCTGGTCTTCGCCATTGGAGTAGCTCGCGAGAATCACGCCATCGTCGCCAATCTTGAGTTTCACGAAATCGCCGGGCGCATAACCGTCCTGCGTCAGGTCGGACACGGCAAACGCGGTGGCGAACTGGGTCGCCAGCGTGATGTCCAGCACCGGTGTGAAGGCACCGATGGCGGGGTTGGGCGAGGTGAGCGTTACGGTCGGGTTGGCCGGCACCGAGCTCAGCAACTGGCCATTGGTGCCGAAGGTCAACGTAGCGGCCGTGGTAGCCGTTGCAGTTGCGTTGGAAGTGGGGTCGGTGAATACCTCCCAGGTGTCATTGGCGGTTTTTCGCATGTACAACGACGCGGTGATGGGTGCGCCCTGCGAATCGTACGTAGTGAGGGCTGTTCCATAGGTGGTGAGCGGCGTCGGCGGCACCGGCGTATTCCACACTGGTGCCTGGGCGTTCAAGTTGAACTCCGCAGTGATGGTGGTGGTGGCGCTGGCCGGAATGGGTGTCGACGTCGGCAGTTGCAGCGGCTGCAGCGTGCTGCTGGTGGCCACCCCGGCCGTGGTGGTGGGAAAACCCATCAGGTTGGCGGCCTGGTTGGTCACGATATTGCCAAGCTTGTCGAGTTTGAATTCACCCGCGCGGGTGTACGCAGCGGTACCGTCGGGCATCGTCACGCGGAAGAATCCGCTGCCCTCGACCGCCAGGTCGAGCATGCCGCCGGTAAGGCTGATATTGCCTTGCGAGAACAGTTGCGACACCGTTGCCACCTCCACGCCCAAACCAGCGCTGCTGCCACCGGCGATGGTGGCAGATGCGACGACCTGGGAAAACTCGGCCCGCGCTATCTTTGCACCCACCGTATTGGCATTGGCGATGTTGTTGCCGACCACATCGAGGTTGCGGCTGGCGGCGTTCAGGCCAGAGAGGCCGGTTTGAAATGACATGGTGTGTTTCCTGAAAAGTAGTCTGTCGGGCGAGCGTTCGAACCGGTCTTAGAGAATAGCCTTGATGGCGTCGTAAGCAACACTGCCCAGGCGTCCGAGCTGTATTGACAGACTGCCGTTGTCGGAGCCCACCGACACCACCTTGTCGCGCACCAAGGGCGTAGCCGGCACGTTGTTGCCGGCCAGCGTCGCGACCACCCGGTAGCTCGGGCCGACGACGCCTGGGGCGCGGGAGGCATCCCATTCGAACGGGTGCCGACCGGCTGTCCGCGCGCCCAGGTCAATGGTGTCGACCACGCTGCCGCCGGGTGCCAGAAACTCGATCTTGACGCTGTCGGCCCGGGCCGACAAATCTACCGCGCCGCCTGCTGTGCCGTTGTCTGGTACCAGCACCGACCCGGCCAGCAATACGTTGTGGCCCACCAGCGCGCTGGACTGCAGCATTTGCATGGACGCCATCTGGGCGGCCAGGCTCTTGATGGTCTCGTTTACCTGCTGCACTCCCGACACGGTGGAAATCTGGGCCATCTGCGACGTCATCTGGGCGTTGTCCAGCGGATTCATTGGGTCCTGGTTGCTCAGTTGGGCCACCAGCAGCTTGAGGAACCGGTCTTCCGATGCCCCCGCATTGGTGGCAGACGCGGCCCGGGTTGCAGTGGCTGCCTTGGTGGCTGCGGTGGCGGCAGCGATGGCGGAGGAGGTATCGGTGGCAAGGATCATGGTCTGGGTTCCTGACGGTTATTGACCGATTTGCAATGTCTTCAGGAGAAGCGTCTTTGCGGTATTCATGACTTCACATTGTTCTGGTAGGAGCGCGAGGCCGAGATCATATTGACCATTTCTTCCACCGGGTTCACATTGGAGTGGGTCACATAACCCTGCGCGTCAGCCTGCGGGTGGGTGGGGTTGTGCACCTTGTTCATCGGGCCGTTGCTCTCCAGGATGGCATTCACGCGCACGCCGGCGGAGTCCTGCGAACCCATCGGCACGGTCTCGAATACCACCTGGCGCGCCTTGTAGCCCTGACCATCGGGGCCGGCAACGGCATCGGCATTGGCCAGGTTGCTGGCCACTACATTGAGGCGTTGGGACTGCGCGCTGATAGCACTGCCCGACACACCAAAAATTGAAAACATCGACATGAAGATCTCCGTGGGCTACAGCCAGGCTACTGGCCCTGGATAGCGCTCAAGATTGTTCTGGCGCTGCCGTTAATGAATCGCAGGGTGGTCTCGTAACGCACCGCGTTGTCGACAAAGCTGGCGCGCTCACGGTCCAGGTCCACACTGTTGTTGTCCATCGCGGGTTGCGACTGGATCGTGTAGCCGAGGCTGGAGGCACTGCTGCCCGAGGCAGCTTTGTCCAGCGCGATGTGCGCCGGGTGGGCCGCGCCGGCGGTGGTGCGCGGCGTCTGGCCTGTGCCCAGGCGGCCATGGCCGCTGGCGGCTGCCATGGCGTCCTTGAAGTTGATGTCGCGCGCGGCGTAGCCCGGTGTGTCGGCGTTGGCGATATTGCTGGCGATAACGCGTTGGCGCTCGGCGCGCACGGCCAGCGCGTTCCCGTGGAAATCCAGCCCGCTGGTTAGTTGTGCAAACATGAAACCTACCTCCGCTTGTCCGTTGGGTCGCCATGGCAGGGCAGAGCCCATGGCGTGAAACGATTATGGAAAAGCTTGAGCGCAGCGATCAACCGAATAACGGTGATTTCCGCCACCACTTGAGTGCTTTGGCTACTGGCGACACAACTAAAGTCACAGTACGGGGCGAAATCGGCGGCCCCCAGCCCCTGTGGAAGGCAAAACCTTGAAAACTGGAAATAGTCTGCGGCAGCTCGTCTGGTTCGCTTTGGTGGCACTCGGTGCGCTTCTCGGCGCAGCAGGTGCGTGGGCGCAGGATGCAGGCACCGGTTTGCGCAAGGAAACCCAGGTCTGGCTTGACCAGGCGGTGGCTGCTGCCCGGCCAGCAGGCGCGGCCCCGCTGCGTATGGTGGTGAGTGTGGGAGCGCTGGACAACCGCCTGACGCTGGCGCCGTGTGCTGCGGTGGAGCCCTATATTCCTGCGGGCTTGCGCTTGTGGGGCAAGACACGGCTCGGCCTGCGTTGCATGGACGGCAGCACGCGCTGGAATGTTTTTTTGCCGGTGCAGGTGCAGGCGTTTGGCCAGGCCTGGGTGGTGAAGGCCGATGTTGCTGCCGGTGCCGTTCTGGGCGAGGACGATGCCGTCCTGGCCGAGGTCGACTGGGCGCAGGACAACAACTCGATACTGGCTGACCCCGCACTGTGGGTAGGCCAGACCGCCAGCCGCAAGCTGACTACCGGCCAGACGCTGCGCCAGGGCATGGTCAAGCCAGCCCAGGTGTTCCAGGCCGGAGCAATGGTCCGCATCCAGGCACAAGGCGCGGGTTTCGTGGTGAGCTCCGATGGACAGGCGCTTTCGCCTGGCGTTGTCGGGGCGCTGGCGCGGGTGCGCATGGACAGCGGGCGCGTGGTTTCAGGAGTTGTGCTGGATGGCCGCACAGTGCGAATAGATCTATGAATCGCAAGAATGCTCACAAACTCCACTCAAGATTCGCCCCGTTCGGCCGATAGCTCCATTACGATGCACCGAACAGGTCAGTAAGGGAAACACCATGAAGATAGGCCAACCTTCAGAAATTGCGCCGGTAACAGCGCATAACAGCCAGGCTACGACCGCCCGGAATGCGCAGGCAAGTCCGTCCGCAGCA
>JANOCN010000313.1:0-3259 GCA_031412185.1 Betaproteobacteria bacterium
CTACCACTTCGGTCGACCGCGCCGGGCCGCCGCCCGTCAGCAGCCAGACTTCGGAAAACAGCCGGAATGCAAATATGTAGCGAAACAACATCGCGACCAGGATTGCCGGGGCGAGCAAGGGCAAGGTGATGCGACGGCAGGTTTGCCAGGGCTTGGCGCCGTCGATGCGTGCCGCCTCGTAGACATCAGTCGGTATGGCCAGCCGGGCCGCGTACAGGATCAGAAAGGTGAATGGCAGGTGCAACCAAACGCTGAGCAGGGCTACCATGATCAGGCCGTGGCTCGGCGTGACGGCCCATTCGAGTGGCGGCAGACCGACGCTCGCCAGCAGGCGCATCATGAACCCGGTTTCCGGATCGAACAGGGTGCGCCACATCACGATGGCGCCTACCTCGCTCACCGCATAGGGTGCCAGCACGGCAGCTATCAGGAATTTGCGGCCAGCCAGGCCACCAGCGAATAGCAGTGCCATGGCCAGGCCCAACAACAGTTCGACGTGCACCACCACGAGTACCACTGCGGCGGTATTGAACAAGGAGCGCCAGAAGTAAGCGTCCTGAAGGATCTTGATGTAGTTGTCGAATCCGACGAAACTTGGCGAGACGCCGAAGGTCGATTTCTGAAACGAGAGCCAGAACACGTAAATCGCAGGGATCAGGATCACGACGCTCATCAGGGCAAGCGCCGGCAGAACAAAAGGCAGCGCCGCCCGGCTGCTGGGATTCAGCAGCGAAAACCCGGCCTGGCGGGGCAAGGTGGCGCTCATCAGGTAGCCTCCGCGCTGCGCGCTGCGGTGCTATGAGCCTTCGGAGCGGCCGTGCGGCTCATGGCGTCCGGTACTCCGCAAGAAACGCCCGATCGACTTCGATGCCCAGCCCTGGTCCGTTGGGAATCGGCATGTTGCCGTCGCGCATGGCTTCGGGATTGCCTATCGGCTTTTTCAGCATCGCTTCGCGCAAGGGGTTGGCGTACACCATACATTCACATGTCATGCAGTTTTCGGCGGCGCCGGCGAGCTGCAGGCTTGCTGCCAGACAGATGGCGCCGGACCAGCCCACATGCGGCGCATACGCCACGCCGAAGGTATGCGCCAACTCGGCGATGCGCCAGGTTTCGCTGATGCCGCCGGATCGCGCGACATCCGGCTGTACCAGGCCAATCGAGCGGTCCGCGATCAACTGGACTGCATCGGTCGCCGAGAAGTCGCTTTCGCCAGCCGCCAGCCGGATCGGGAGCTGCTGGCTCAGGAGTTTGTAGCCCTGGCGGTCTTCGGGCTTGATAGGTTCCTCGAACCAGACGTACCCGCAGTCGACTAATACGGCACCGACGGCCAGCGCATCGTGTACGTCGTAGACCCAGTTGGCGTCCACACTCAGGTCTATTGCGTCCCCGACCAGCCGGCGGACGAATCGGATTCTGTCTTTGGCGCGTGTCAGGGGCCTGCCAATTTTTACCTTGATGCTTTGGAAACCGGCCGCGACCGCGCGCGCGACCTCTTGCTCTACAACAGCGTCGTCGAACCAGTTGATGGAAGAAGCGTAGACCGGCGTCTCGGTGCGCCCCATACCGCCCAGCAATTGCGAGATCGACTGGTTGGCCGACTTGCCGGCCAAATACCACAGCGCAATATCGAGCCCCGCCAATGCTTCCACCAACATGCCGCCGGTACGCCCGGTCAAAACCGAGCGCATCTTGTTCCACAGCCGGCGCCGATCCAGAAAGTCCTCCCCGACCAGTTGGGGAGCCAAAACTGTCTCCATGAACTGCGCATAGGCACGCGACCCGCTGCGCGCCAGACATTCACCCACGCCTACCAACCCGCCCGCCGTCTCGACTTCCACCACGACGATTTCGATTGCCGCCCAGTTTCCTTGTGCGGTGCGCTGCGCAGTAGGCAGCGTCGCGCGTAGCGGGTGCGCGGTTATTTTTGCGATTCGACGGTCAGCCGGGCTCCATAGTTCGGTAGCGGTGCCGGACGCGATGCGGGGGTTCACTGCTTGCATGGGCGGTATTGAACTGCATAACCACTATCAAACATAGTAGGGTAATTACTATGTTGACAGGATATGTCCAGATTGTTACATTCACGCTCTACATGGCCGACAACCTCATACCGGATAGCGCATCGGAAGCACTCGCCTGGGGCGGTGTTTTGGGTGGCACCGAAGTGGCAGCTAGCCGACTAGGGGAAGCTGTGATCGTGCGCCTGACCGAGGCCATCCTGGAGGGAAAACTGAAGCCGGGCGACGCGCTTCCGTCCGAAGGACGTATCGCGGCGGCGTTCGGTGTTTCCAAGCCGATTGCGCGCGAGGCCTTGCGTGATCTGGCGGCCATGGGGGTGGTGCAGGTGGCGCAGGGAAGGATCAGCCGCGTTCGTGCGATAGATTCAGCACCGCTGGCCAGATTCTTCCGGTTTGCAGTCGGCAGCACGGCCAAAGGCATCCGCGACGCGGTGGAACTGCGGCGCATGCTCGAGCCGCAAATTGCGCTGCACGCGGCGCGGCGCCGAAATCAGGCCGACATCGATGCCATCGAAACGATTCTTGTGCGTATGGAAGCGGCACTGGGCGATGTGCCTCGGTGGATAGAAGCGGATCTTGCCCTGCACTCCCAGATGGCATCGGCGACCCACAACAATCTGGTCAGTTTGCAGATGCAGGGCCTTGAGCCGATCGTGCGCGAAATGATGGGGCGATTCAATGCGCGCGGGTCGCGCACTCCGCAGGACTGGCGCGACCTGATGGACCGGCACGCGCTGGTGGCCCGGACCATCATCGCCGGCGACGAACAAGGCGCCGCACGGGCAATGCAGGCGCATTTCGTTGCGGCCGATGACGCCATCGGAGAAATATATGGCACCGATGCCCAACCACCCGATCGGCCCTAGGACATACTTTCATGACCATCCACAAAATCGAACCTCACCACGCCGAGCAATTCCAGAAACAAGGGTACCTGTATCCCGTCAACGTCTTGTCCGCAGCGGAGGCGGCCGGGCTGCGTGGCAAGCTCGAGGCCCATGAAGCCGAACATGGCATGCTGGCAGGCGCTCAGCGCCATAACTCCCATCTGCTGTTTACCTGGGTCGACCAGTTGATGCGCCATCCAGTCCTGCTGGACGCAGTAGAGGCGCTGATCGGACCAAACATTCTGGTTCGCGGAAGCAGCTTCTTTGTCAAGGAAGCGCACGACCAGCGCTTCGTGTCGTGGCACCAGGACGCTACCGATTGGGGGCTTAGCCCGCTGGAGGTGGTGACCG
>JANOCN010000314.1:0-10126 GCA_031412185.1 Betaproteobacteria bacterium
CCTTGCGCCGCAACGCGACCGCTCGCCATGCTGGCGGTCATCAGATAACCACCAGTAGGAGCCTCCCAATCGAGCATCTCGCCCGCACAGAAAACGCCGGGCAACTGGCGCAGCATCAACTGCGCATGCATGGACTCAAAACGCACACCCCCGGCGCTGCTGATGGCTTCGTCCAGAGGCCGGGTGGCGACCAGCGTCACGGGCAGGCCCTTGATGGCAGCCGCCAGCTTGTGCGGTTGCGACATGTCCTCACGGGGCAGCAACTCGTGCAGCAGCCCGGCCTTTATGCCTTCAATTCCCAAACGGCTCTTGAGATGGCTTGACAGCGAGCGCGCGCCGCGCGGGTGGGCGACTTGCTGCAGTACCCGTTCGGGTGACAACGCAGGCAACAGGTCGATCGTGAAACGGGCGCTGCCCCGCTCTGCGATTTCGTCACGCAGCAAACCGGACGCAGCGTAGACCAGGCTGCCTTCTACCCCGGTCGCAGTTGCAACAAACTCGCCCCGGCGCTCGAAGATTTCACCACCGGCGCGCATACACCGGATAGCAACTGATTTGAACGGAAGCCCCGCGAACCGACTCACAAAATGGGCGCTCCAGCCTCCGCTCACATCAAAGCCGCAGTTGGCTGGGCGCAGGGGTGCAACCTCCACTCCGCGCTGGCGCAGCGCCGCCACCCAGGCCCCGTCAGAACCCAGACGCGACCAACTGCCACCGCCCAGTGCCAGCACCACGGCATCGGCGTGGTGCTGTAGCTGGCCGTTCTGTGTGTCGAAGCGCAGGCCGATCGTGCCGTTGGCAATGGACGCCGCTTCGCCCCAGCCGCTCCAGCGGTGGCGCATGTGGAACTGCACCGGCACACCCGACACCGGGTGGCGCTGGCGCTGCAACCAGGCGCGCAGCAGCGGCGCAGCTTTCATGTCAGACGGAAACACGCGCCCCGACGTGCCAACAAATGTACTGATACCCAGTGTGCCCGCCCAGTCGCGTAGATCGGCTGCACCGAAATGGGCCAGCAGCTGCGCCACTTCAGCGCGACGCGCAGCAAAACGGGTCTCGAACAGATCGGGTGGTTCTGAGTGCGTCAGGTTCAAGCCTCCTCTACCTGCCAGCAGAAACTTGCGCCCCACGCTGGGCATCGTATCAAACAGGTGCACCGCGACACCGGCCGCGCTCAAGCACTCGGCGGCCATCAAACCCGCCGGCCCACCACCCACCACCATTACTGTGACCATGCGGCAGTCATCCGGGTGTTTCGGTCAGTTCGATCAACTCGCCTTGCCCGGTCAGAAACGCCGCACGTACAACCGCGCCGGGCGTGATGTGCTGAACGGCGCTGCGGTAAGCCTGCAGTTGCGCCACCATCTCGGGCTGGTGCTGGGGCGTGGAGCTGGACTTGAAGTCCAGCACCCACCACTGACCAGTATCTTCGCGTTGCACCAGCCGGTCCAGCCGCAGCGGCTCACCCTGGAACATCAGCTCTACCTCGTTGGCCTGCCACGCCAGCACCGTGTTGTCCCAGACCCAGGCACCCTGCCCCTGCAGAATGCGCTGTGCCATGGCGGCGGCCTGCGTACCCTGGTCCGCTTCCAGACCGAACTCAGCCGCTGCTGCAGCGGCATTCTGGCTGGAGGTGTCGCCCCATTCCAGCAATCGGTGCATGGCCTTGCCGACCCGCGCTGCACTGGTGTCCTGGTCAGGAAGTGCCGGGGACGCGTAACCAGCGTCCAGCCCCACGGCAGTGTCTGGTGGGGAAATGGGTGTGACCATGGGCAGCACTTTCAAGTAGAACTCCGCCGCCGGTCCATGGCCGATGGTGTTGATCGCGGGTATCGTAGGTATCGCGGGTATCGGAAGTAGGGCCATGCCACCTGGCGTCAAGCCTGAGAGGCGTTGCCACCAGCTCCCAGGTGCCTCACGGTGCGGTGTGATGGAGGAAATCACCAGGGTATGGCGCGCACGGGTAAGTGCCACATACAGCGCATTGAGTTCTTCACGCCGCCGGCCGGCGCGCTCGTCTTCCAGCGTTGGTACTGCACACGCAGGAGGATACTTCTCACGGGCCATGAAGACGAATTTTCGCGGCTGCGCCGCATGGCCCGGCCAGTCCACCAATACACCCATGGTCTCGGCAGCGCGCTCGGGCGTGTCGGTATCCAGCAACACCACCGCCTGCGCCTCGAGGCCTTTGGCCCCGTGGATGGTCAACAGCCGCACGGCTGTTTCGTCCACGGTGGGCGGTGCCAGCACGCCACCGGCCTTCAAAGCACGCACGAACGCATACGGTGTGGCGTAGCGCCCGCCACCGATCTGCAACGCGGCGGCCAGCAAAGCGCGCAAATTCGCCAGTACCGCATCGCGCTGGGTGGCCGGCGCAGCCATCGCAAAACGGGCCAACACGTCGTGCTCGCTGTAGATCGCCTGCAAGGCATCATGCGGCGGCAAAACTGACAGCCAGCCCCGCCAGCGCAGCAGTGTGGCCCCCACGCCTTGCAGACCGCTGGCAGCAGACCAATCCTGCTGCAGCAGGCTGAACCACGGTTGTCGGTCGGCCCGGCACCTCAAGGCAAGCGCCACCAGGGCCTCGTCCGCGATGTTGAACAAGGGCGACTTGAGTGCACGCGCCAGCGACAGATCATGCTGGTTCGACACCAGCACGTCGAGCAGCGCGACCATGTCCTGCACCTCGCAGCAATCGATCAAGCCGGTCTTCTCGCCGATCTGGGCAGGTATCGCGAACGCACGCAACGCCAACTGCAGCGGAAGCAAACCGGCACGCCGACGCGACAGCACCATCACGTCGTGGGGCCTAAGCCCGGCCTGCACCTGTTGTGCGATCCACTGCGCTGCCTGGCGCGCTTCCAGGTTACGCATGGCTTCTTCAGGCAATACGCGCGGCGTGGTCAAGCTGTCGCGCCAAGGCTCGTTTGCAGCGTAGTCCTGTGGGTCACTGATGAGGGCAGCTTTGCCCTGCGGGCGCGGTATCGGTGGCAAAAAACCCACCAGACCGGTTTCCCTAGAGCTGGTGGTGTGTTCGCGAAACCCTTCGTAGGCGTCGTTCTGCTGGGCCGAGCGCATGGCGGCGTTCACAGTGGCAACTACCTGCGTTGCGTTACGCCGCGTGTGGTCGCAACTCAGCAAGTCGCCACCCAGACCCCGGGCCACGAAATCCTGCGCTGCAACAAACACCTGGGGTTCGGCGCGGCGGAACCGGTAGATACTCTGTTTCGGGTCACCCACAATAAATATGCTGGGCGCGGTGCCACGTGCACCAGCGTAACTGCCCAGCCAGGAGAACAAGGCCTGCCATTGCAACGGGTTGGTGTCCTGAAACTCGTCGATCAGCAAATGTTTTACACGGGCGTCGAGCCGCTCCTGCACCCAGCCCGACAGCACCGGGTCGGAAAGCAGCACCAGCGCCGAACTTTCCACGTCGGTCATGTCGACCCATCCCCTCGCACGCTTGAGCGCTGCGTACTCGGCGATCAAAATCCGGCTGAGGCGCGCCATGCGCTGCTGGTAGAGCCAGGTCTCGTGCTGGTGCGCGGCCGCACACAGCAGCACCAGCTCGGCTTGCGCCTGCTGGGCTGCTGCATACTTCTGCAGGTGCTGCGTCAGTCGGTCTTCGTCCGCGACAAACAAGGCCTGGCGCAACAGCACCAGGCGCGATGCCAGATCCGATGCACTGGCGGGCTCGGTACCGGCGAACGCGTCAACAATCAACTGCGCCGCTTTGCGGGGGGTTTTGTTGGTCTCCCGACCCAGCGCTTCTGCCCATGCCAGCCAGCGCTTGCACGCGGCGTCCGAAGCCAGTGCCGCGGGTGGTGTCGGCAGGTCCGCCAGTGCGGGGAACATCAGCCCGAAGTGTTGCACCGACAACTCCACCACGCCTGCACGGTCGGCCAGCGTGAACTCTGTGCGTTTGTCCAGAGCGCCGGATAAGGCCCGTTCGGTTTGCGCGCGTCCATACTGCAGCACCACCGCCTCAAAATCGGCCCTTGACTGGGGCTGCTCCAGCAGGGCCTGGTAAAAGCGCCGCCAGACCAGGCGCAACGCTTCTTCATCGTCTTCCAGCAGCTCGTAGATGGGCGGCAGCTCAAGTTGCTGCAACACCGCCAGCGGTGCGGCGCGCAGCAGCGCAGCGAACCAGCTATGGAAAGTGCGAACCTGCACCGGGCGGCCATGGCGCAGCAGCTTGCGGTACAAACCGGCCAGCCGTTGCACATCTATTTTCTCGGCTGCGCTGCCCGGCGCGCTGCGCACGCCCCGGTCGTGCAACTCTTTCACCAGCACTGCATCTGGCGCATCGGCGAACTCCCGCAGCCAGCGCACCAGGCGCTCGCGCATCTCGCTGGCAGCGCGTTTGGTAAATGTGATCGCCAATATCTCATGCGGTGCCACCTGCAGCTGGCCGTCTGCCACGCCAGCACCGTCCAGCAGCGCACGGACGATGCGCGACACCAGCATCCAGGTCTTGCCGGCACCCGCGCAGGCCTCTACGGCCACATGCCGTCGCGGGTCGCAGGCGATGGCGTAAAACTGCTCCGCCGATATCGTTTTGCCGTTGTGCGCGTAGGCCGCCTGGGCTGTCGGCTCAGACATCGGCCGCCATCGGTGCGACTTCGGACAGGGCGTCCCAGAAGTCCTTGCGGCACAGCCCGCGCGCAGCGCAATAGTCGCAAGCCAGCCCCTCACCGATGGCTGGCAACGCGGCCCCTTCGGCGATACGGGCCATGTCGTCCTGCACGCCCTGAACCAACTGGTCGCGCAGCGCAACGATCTGTTTCTGCGGGTAGGCGCGGGTTGCCTCGGTTTCGCCAATATTCACATACTGCGCCGCCAGCGTGTCGTCTTCCAGCAAGGCGGCATAGAAGGCAAGCTGGGTGTCTTCTGTCGCGTGCTTGATGCGCTCGGTGGTCTTGCTGCGGGCCTCGGTCTTGTAGTCGATCACCAGCGTAGTGCCATCGGCAAGGCGGTCGATGCGGTCGATGCGTCCGGTCAGTAGTACGGCACCCAAGCGCAGCTGCTTCGATGCTTCGGCGTGTACAAAACTGGCACCACCGGCTTCGTGCTGGGCCAGCCAGCTCAGATAGGCAGTACGCACCCGGGGCCAGGACGCCGCGAATGGCAGGAATTCGTTCTCGGCCAAACCGAGCGCTTCGGTGGCAGTTGCTGCAGCGCCGTCCAGCAGCAGCGCACGTGCCTCCATGTCCGGCGTCTGTGCAACGGCCAAGGTCTCGTGAAAATGCCGCAGCAACACATGCAGCCAGTTGCCAAAGTCCCGCTTGCCCAAGCCGGTATCGAGCTCGTCGGACTCCTGCAAACCAAGCTGGCGCAGTGCAAAGAAGCGGTACGGGCAAAGGCGCAAGTCTTCATAGGCACTGGGCGATAGTTGTGCCAAGGGCAGGTCCGCAGCGCTGGGCTGGGGCATGTTGCAGGGGCGGGGGTGCAGCGCCCGCAATATCCGTGCGTCGGGCGCGTGGGCAATGCCGCCCTGCAGCAGCTCCTGGACAAAAGTACTCGGCATCAGCCGCTCGCCACCCTCGCTGGCGCGCCACAACACATCGATGTACGGCGAAACCAGGGCGTAGCGCCAGGCTGCGCGTAGTTCTGCAGCCACCTGGTCGCGCGAGGGCAAACCCAACAACAAACGCTGCGCGGGTGTCCACAAACCGGGGAGCTCTGGAGACGCAGACAAGCGCTGTTCGTCGCAACCCGGCAACACCACGGCACCCACATCGCGGCCGAGCAACTGGCTCAGCGGAAGGATCAACACCTGCGCATGCTCCGGATGCGGCGGCTGGAAGTTGCCTGCCTCCAGCACCTGGCCGACCCAGCCGACAAACACACTTTGACCAATACGCTGCGTGAAGCCGGAGAAATCGTCACCGGTATCCCGATGCAGGTGCAAAGCGTCCACAACCGCCTGACCCGCCGCATCACCCAAAAGAAGTGGCCATTGGCCGGACGCCTGCAACGCCAAACGCAGCGCTTCCAGCCAGAGCGCCAGCGGCCGCGCGGCGCGCAAACCTTCACGCATCTCGGCAATCCGCTGCGTGGTACGGTCATCGCCGTCGGTACCGTCAACTAGCGCAAGCTGCCGCCATTCACGTACTCCCCTGCGGCGCAGGCTGGTTTCCAGCTGCGCCAGAGAACCTGCGTCCAGTGCGGGGGCGTTCTTGGCCCAGTCCAGCACAACGTCGGTCGGGGCGTCCCAGGCCGCAGCGCGCAACAAGCCCATCACCGACGCCGCCGCCCGGGTGGTCGACAAGGTCCAGCCGGTCTCGTCGCGCACAGCCACACCTGCGTCGCCGAGCAATGCGCGTATGCGCCGCGTCACCAGCCGGTCCTGCGCTACCAGCGCCACAGGCGAGCGGCCTGAAGAAAGATGGTTCAACACGCAGGCGGCTGCGCGTTCCGCTTCATCCTCCATGTCCAGCGCCTGCTGCAGCGCCAGTAGCCCAGGCTCACCTGCCGGCTCAAGCGCCATCAAAAGTGCGCGGTCCCCCCACAAGGTATGCAAGGTCTGATGCAGGGGTTCGACATGCAAGCCCTGCATCAGCACCAGCAGATCGGCTTGCGCCGAAAAAAGGCAATCGCTGCGGTAGGCAGAGTTGGCAGCCCATGCGAGAGCGGTCTGACCAAGCCAGGCCTCCAGTTCGAGCGCCGGGCCTTCGCCGTATGCGGCAAGCGCCATGGCGCGCTCCGCCCCCCAGGCACTGCGTTGCTCCGGCGGCACGGCGGCGGCAACCCGGGAGATACTCCAGGCCGACTCCATCAGGGTAGCGGCCAAGGCGGCGCGCCCGGCATCGAGTCCGCTACGCTGCAGCAACGATGCTGCGGTCAGCAGGTCGCGCGCCGGATCCATGCGCAGATCGTCGCCGGTGGGGACAAAACCCCTCAGGCTCCGGGTCCAGTTCATGCTGGTCTCAAAACGCGGCATGAAACACGCGCCCACCCCCAAGGTGCTCGCCAGACGCGCCCAGGCACGGCGTGCAACCGGTATCAGCTGTACGTACGGCAGCAGCACAACGACGCGGGCGGGGTGCACAGTGCGCTGTAGCATGGCATGCCGGACACTGGCCATCACGCGGTCCCACGATTGCTCTGCGGGATGTTTTTTTGCTATGTCATCCATAGCACTTGAGGCCACGGCGGCAGGGGTTGGTTTCTGTCACAATTTCCCCACTTTACCTGTACCGCCCCAACCGAGGAAACACCATGGCCAACGACCTCATCAAACATGTTTCGGATGCTTCTTTCGATGTCGAGGTACTGCAGTCCAGCGAGCCTGTACTGGTGGACTACTGGGCCGAGTGGTGTGGTCCCTGCAAGATGATCGCCCCGATCCTCGACGAAGTGGCCACCGGTTACGCCGGGAAGCTGCGGGTGGCCAAGATGAATGTTGACGAGAACCGCGACATTCCCGCCAAATTCGGCATCCGGGGCATACCGACCTTGATGTTGTTCAAGAATGGCGTGCTCGCGGCTACCAAAGTAGGGGCCATGAGCAAGTCCCAGTTGACCGCTTTCATAGACCAACAGCTGGCGTAACATTGCCCCCGGCCCAGCCGCTTCGTATCTGGTCACCAGAAGGCGTATCTGGAGCCAGTTTTTTGCTGTCATAATCCAGCTAGTTCGCCGGCCCCAGACCCGGGTCGGTTCGAGTTCCTGGTTCCCGGAATTGCGGTCAACGCCCCTGTCTGGCTTTGATCCCTCCCCTCTTATTTCGCCGCGTTTCAATCACTCACCCTTGCGGGTAACTCCATGCACTTAAACGAACTCAAGGCACTGCACGTGTCGGAAGTCCTCAAGCAGGCCGAAGAGCTTGAGATCGAAAACACTGGCCGCATGCGCAAGCAGGAGCTGATGTTCGCGATTATCAAAAAGCGGGCGCGGACCGGCGAGCAGATCATTGCCGACGGCGTGCTGGAAATCCTGCCCGATGGTTTTGGTTTCCTGCGTAGCCCCGACACCAGCTACACCGCCAGTACCGACGATATCTACATCAGCCCGAGCCAGGTGCGCCGCTTCAACCTGCATACCGGCGACATGATCGAAGGCGAGGTACGCACCCCCAAAGACGGAGAGCGCTATTTCGCGCTCAACAAGCTCGACAAAGTCAATGGCGGTGGCCCGGAAGAAAACAAACACAAGGTAATGTTCGAGAATCTGACGCCGCTGTTCCCCAAGGAGCAGATGAAACTCGAGCGTGATATCAAGGGCGAAGAGAACGTTACCGGGCGTGTGATCGACATCATCGCGCCGATCGGCAAGGGTCAGCGGGCCCTGCTGGTCGCACCGCCCAAGAGTGGCAAGACCGTGATGATGCAGCATATCGCCCACGCGATTGCCGCCAACTACCCCGACAGCCACATGATGGTGTTGCTGGTCGATGAGCGGCCCGAGGAAGTGACCGAAATGCAGCGCACGGTCAAGGGCGAGGTTATCGCCTCCACCTTTGACGAGCCAGCCGCGCGCCACGTGCACGTAGCGGAAATGGTGATCGAACGCGCCAAGCGGCTGGTCGAGCTGAAAAAGGATGTCGTCATCCTGCTGGACTCGATCACCCGCCTGGCGCGCGCCTACAACAACGTGGTGCCTTCTTCCGGCAAGGTGCTGACTGGTGGCGTCGACTCGAATGCGCTGCAACGGCCCAAGCGCTTCCTCGGCGCGGCGCGCAATGTCGAGGAAGGTGGCTCCCTGACGATTATTGCCACCGCCCTGGTAGACACCGGCAGCCGTATGGATGAGGTGATCTTTGAAGAGTTCAAAGGCACCGGTAACTCCGAAATCCACCTCGACCGGCGCCTGTACGAGAAGCGCGTGTTCCCGTCGATACAACTCAACCGCAGTGGAACCCGGCGCGAGGAACTGCTGCTGGCACCCGAAATACTGCAAAAAACCCGTATCCTGCGCCAGTTCCTGTACAACATGGACGAGGTCGAATCGATGGAGTTGGTGCTCAAACAAATGAAAGCCACCAAGAACAACGTCGAGTTTTTCGACCAGATGCGTCGCGGCGGCTGAAAGGCCGGAATCTTTCTACTGCGCGGGCAGCTCGTTTTAAGCCAAAGACTGTTATTTTTCGTGCCATAATCGCGGGCTTAGCGCGAAGTACGCCACATTCCCATTGTGCAGAGGGCTGCACAAGGTCTGGCGCGGCTGGCGCACCTGAAAGGTAACACCATGAAAGCCGGAATTCACCCCAACTACCGCGACATCTGTTTTGTGGATCTGTCCAACAACTTCAAATTCGTCACGCGGTCCTGCGCCAACACCAAGGAAATGATCAAGATGGAAGACGGGCGCGAACTGCCCCTCTACAAACTTGACACATCAAGCGAGTCCCACCCTTTCTACACCGGCACCCAGAAGTCGGTAGACAACATGGGCGGACGCGTGGAAAAATTCCGCAACCGTTTCGGCAAGACAGCCGCCAAGTAATCGCTCCGCAGATTACGCCAGGGCAGCCCGGGAAACCGCGCTGCCCTTTGACTTTTCTGGCAGCGACGAGACCTTGACGACGGGGAGCTCCAAGCGCGTGAACAAACCCACACCTGCCATCGTCGCCCAAGGGGCGGTACGCCGACTGCCGCGCTGGGCACTACTGCTGTTTTGCATGGCGTATGTGGTGCCAGGCTTCGTTGGGCGGGCGCCCTGGAAAAGTGCGGACATGGCACCGTTTGGTTACATGCTGGAGCTCGCGCGCGGTGCCACTGGCTGGCTCGACCCCCAGATCGCGGGCATGCGACCGGAGGCCGATGGTTTACTGGCCTACTGGCTCGGCGCGTGGGCCATAGGTTTGGCCCCCGACTGGATGTCACCCGCTCTGGCCGCCAGACTGCCTTTTGCCGCCCTGCTGGCTCTGGCGATGGCCGCCACCTGGTACGCTGTGTACGCCTTGGCGCGCAGCCCGCGCGCGCAACCGGTTGCGTTCGCCTTCGGAGGCGAAGCCGAACCGTCCGACTACGCACGTGCTATTGCAGACGGCGGCCTGCTGGCCTTGATTGCCTGCCTGGGGCTGGCGCAACTCTCCCACGAAACAACCACCAGTCTGGCCCAGCTGTGTTTTGGGGCGCTCACCTTCTACGCCGCTTGCGCCGTCACGCGCCCGGCGACCACC
>JANOCN010000315.1:0-8480 GCA_031412185.1 Betaproteobacteria bacterium
CGAGATCGGTATGACCGCGTTGCCCAGGTCGATGGCGCCGGACTCCAGCGCCGCCGCACGGGCCACGGCGTCGGGCATGAAACGCGCGATTACCCGGTCCAGATAGGGCTTGGGCTTGTCCCAGTAGTTAGGGTTGCGTTCGAAGATGGCGTGGCTGCCCTGCACCCACTCCTTGAATACGAAGGGACCGGTGCCGACCGGCGCGCTGTTGTATTTGTTGGAGGCGATATCGGTGCCCTCGTACAGGTGTTTGGGCACGATAGGCGATTCCGCCGAGGCCAACGCGGTGAGCAGGAACGGCGCCGGTTTGCTCAGCACCACGATCGCGGTGTTGGCATTCGGCGTCTTGACCTCGGTCACGTTGGCGAAGGTGCCGCGGCCACGCGGATGCACTTGCTTGAGCGTCATGATGGAGAACGCCACGTCCGCAGACGTGAAGTCGCGTCCGTCGTGCCACTTCACGCCCGGGCGTAAGGTAAAGCTGTACTGGAGACCGTCATTACTCACGCTCCAGGCGGTTGCCAGCAGGGGCTTGGGTTGCAGGTCGTAGCCGTAGGTCAGCAGACCTTCGACCACCTTGGGGCCGATGTCGCTGTTACCACCTGCAGAGGTGGTCAAGGGGATAAGAGAAGTGGGAATCGGGTTGACGACCCAATTGAGGGTACCGCCATGGCGGGCCTGCCCATAAGCAGCGACGCTGGCCACCGCCCAAATCGCCAGGGCGAGCAGCGGTCGCTTGAAATTAGACACTGACAAAATAGCCATCAATAACTCCTGAAAATGACTTACCTGATTGGCGACGAACCTCAGCAGGCGCACGCTGTGAGCCTGCAGGGACGAAGATGGATTAAATATACCAGTGTGCGGGCTGCCCAGCTGACAACCGGGTTGCCGCCCTGCGCCGATTGCTTGCCCATGAACCGATGCAAGAACAGCTGGATGTGAGCGCGTCTACACTTTTGTGCTTTACAAACTGTCGATCTACCTTGCGCCACTGCATCACGCTCCGTCCAGGATCGAACCCGAACTGAAAATGCCTCCATGCCTGCGCAAAATGGCTATCAACGCCCGACCACCCCGATGGACCATGATCTCTATGCCTACTCCGCGTTACCGGCGCGGCATCCCTTTCTCTGGGCTAACGGGAACGGTGTGGCCGCCTTCGCCGTATTGTTTCTTGAGCATTGGGACCTGGTGGCACCGGATGGTGCCCTGCGCGACCCGCGGCTGGTGGGTGAGTTCGGCAGCTTCACACCCGATTACCGAAGCTGGAGCCAGCGGGAGTATGGATTGCGCATCGGCATCTTTCGGGTGATGGACGCACTGCAGCAAGCGGGCGTGTGCCCGGTCATCGCGGCCAACGCCATGGCGGTGCAACGTCTGCCGGCACTGGTGGAAGCCTTGTGTAGCTGGGGCTGCGAGTGGCTCGGCCACGGCACCGCAGCCACCCGCATGTTGCATGCACAGATGCCCCTGGCCGCGCAGCAGGCCTACGTGGACGAGTCGCTGGGGGCGATCGAACGCGCCACCGGGCAGCGGCCACTTGGCTGGCTGAGCCAGGACTGGGGCACCTCCCCGGACCTCTATCGCCTGCTGGCGCAGGCTGGTGTGCGCTACACCCTCGACTGGTCCAACGACGACCAGCCGTATTGGATGGCGGGCGCACCGTCCATGCTGTCGATCCCCTTGGGCAGTGAATGGGATGACGTGCAGTGCCAGTGGCTGCGCCACGTGGAGCCGAAAGCCCACACTGCACTGGCTGCAGCGGCATTTGCGCGAATACACCAAGAGTGCGCGCGGCATCGCCGCGCCGCCGTGTTTGGCCTGTCGATCCATCCGTGGCTCAGCGGCATGCCCAGCCGTATCCGCGCCTTGCGCGACTTGCTGGCGCAACTGCGCGCGCACCCCGATGTGTGGTGGACCAACCCCAGCGCGCTGCTGCAGGAAATGCCCAGCAGCCAAGCGCGTACGCTATGACCACCATGGACTACCTTGACACCTTCAGCCGCTTTGCCGCAAAGCTCGAGTTTGCAGCCTTGCCGACGCCAGTACAGGAACACACGCGCTGGATTCTGGCCGATACGGTGGCAGCCATCGCGGCCGGTTCCGCCGAGCCGGAGCTGCGCGCCCTGGCCGCCAGGCAGGGCGGCGGCGGTGTTGCCACGCTGGTAGGGCTGGGAAGAACCGGCAGCGCCGACGTGGCCGCCCTGATGAACGGTACTGCCGGCACCTTCCTGGAGATGGACGAAGGCAACCGCTTCTCGCGCGGGCATCCGGCCATCCACGTGATTCCCGCCGCGCTGGCGCTGTGCGAAGAACGTGGCAGCGCTGCAGCCGTGTTCCTTTCGGCACTGGTCACAGGTTATGAGGTTGGCTCGCGGCTCGGCGCTGCCTCCCGGCTACGGTCCTCCATGCACCCGCATGGAACCTGGGGAACCGTCGGTGCCGCAGCCGCCTGTGCCCGCGTGGCCGGCCTGGGCACGGGTGCCATGCGCGAGGTGATCAATATCGGCGCATCGCTGACCACAGCTACGTCCAAGCAGACCATGCTCGAAGGTGGACTGGTGCGAAATGTCTATGCTGGCCTGAGTAACCGCCATGGTCTGCTGGCGCTGCAACTGGCTGAGAGTGGATTCACCGGTGAACGCGATGGTCCGGGCTCCCTTTTCGGGCGGGTGGTGTCCGAGCATTTCGATACCGCCGAGTTGCTGCGCGGTTTGGGCGACAGCTGGCACCTGATGCAAAACTATTTCAAGCTGCATTCCTGCTGCCGCTTCAACCACGGCACGCTGGATGCCATTGACGCGATGGGCGCGCACGGTACGCTGCCGCATTGCGAACAGATCGAACGGGTGTTGGTGACTAGCTACGCTTATGCCGCCGAACTGTCCGACCCGGCACCGCGCAACACGCTGGCAGCCAAGTTTTCGGTGCCGTTTGCGGTGGCGACGCGCCTGGTGCATGGCCACAGTGGCATGGCCAGTTTCAGCTGGGACGCAGTGCGCAATCCGCAGGTGTTGGCGCTGGCGCAGAAAGTCACTGTAGTTGAGGACCCGGCCATGACGCTGCGTTTGCCGCTGGAGCGCCCAGCGCGGGTGGAGATAGTCTGCGTAGATGGGAGCAGGCGCGTGGGGGAGGCCGGCGTTAACCGCGGCGACGATGCTTCTCCGTACACGCGCGAAGAGTTGCGCGGCAAGTTCATGGATTTGACCGGGCGGGTCTGGCCGACCGAGCATGCACAGCGGGTGCTTGAAGCCACGCTGACGCTCGGTACCGGTAGCGGAAGTGCTGCTGTTACGCTGGCCGACTGGGTGGCGCTGCTGCGCCGGGCACCGGTGGCATGAAGCTCTCGCAGTTATTCCCACGTTGTTTCGATGTGTTTCGCCGTATGAATGTTCTACCAATGTTCTATTGACGGGACAATAAGAGGGACGCAGAATCCGTCGGACTTGCACCGTTCCATGTGCGTTGTCCGAGGAGTTGTCGATGTCCACCGCAAAACACCACGCCGGTTCCAGCGAGGACGGCGCTACGCCCTTGCAGTGTTACTGCCCCGCTTGCGGCGACCCGGCCAAAGCCAACCAGGGCTCGAACCTCACCCGGCGTCAGGCCTTCAGCACGCTGGTGGCCGGTTTCGCGGGCACTGGTCTTGCGGGTTGCAGCAGTTATGCACCGGGCCTCCAAGGCAAGTGGCCGACCCGCGCTGAACCGGTACCGCATCGCGACTGCATCATTGAGTCGGGCGCAGCGCTGGTTTGGGAAGGCAACGCCCCGGTCGTGAAGCACAACGTCTCGGTGCGCGTGCGTGAGGACCGGATCGTGGAGATTTCTACCGACCGGATACGCGGCGACGCCAGGCGCGTCGATGCACGCAATCACCTGCTGCTGCCCGGTTTCATCTCCGGTCACACCCATGTTTCAGTCGGTTCCTACACCCGCGCCGTGATTGATGGCGGTGGTGGTACGGCACTTCCCCATGAAGTGGTGGAGGCTTTTGATGATGAGGCGATGGATGACTTGATGGCTTTCAATCTGCTGGAGCTGTTGCGCTCTGGCGTTACGACGGTCATCAACCAGGACCACAACGTGCGGCGCGCCTACTCGTATGTCCGCGTGGCATCGCGTTGGGCGGCTCGCGGTTACCCCAGTGGCATGATCCCCGGGGTGCAGCGCCTGTTTCCGGTCTGGGGACGCAAGACCGACCAGGCGCTGTTCGACTCGGTGCCAGACACATTGGCCGAAATCGAGGCCAACCGGCAGTTTGGCCTGCGCTTCAATGGTGCCGAAGACGGCCGCATGCGCCCGAACATGGCACCCCACGCCACCGATACCCATACACCCGAGACCATGGCGAAGATACTTGCGGCTGCCAAAGAGCTGGGCAACGGTATCCACCTGCACCTGTCGCAGTCTGCCACCGAAACGCAGAGGGTCAAACAGTTGTGGGGCGTAACGCCAACCGAGTGGCTGGAGAAGTTGGGCTTCTACGAGCAGGGCGTGTTCGCAGCCCACATGAGCGGCATGGAACTGGAGACCGACCTGAAGATACTCGCGCGCAACAACGTGTTTTATGCGACTTGCCCGTCGGGCGGAGGCCCTGGCGGCACACCGCAACCCTGGCCGGAAGCCCTGGCTGCAAACGTCAAGAGCGGCCCGGCCATCGACACCCACTCCAATGATATGGTGGAAAACATAAAGATGGCGGTCATCCACGGGCGCGCACGGCACGGGCTGATAGGCCGCGGCAGCAAGGTGCCGCTGGCACGCCCCACCATCGAACAGGCGGTCCATGGCGCAACCTCGGTGCCGGCCTCTGTGCTGAAGCGCGATGATCTGGGGCGAATTGCTGTTGGAGCCAAGGCCGACCTGATCACCATCGACGTTACCAGCCCGGTGGTTGGTGCGGGTGCCATGTCGCCGCGTCCGCTGTGGAACCTTCTGTATGCCTCGGGCTCGCAGGTCCGAAACGTGATGACCGATGGCTACTTCCAGATCCATGACAACCACTTTGTAGTGGACGACGAGGCGCGCATCATAAGCAGGGGTGGCGCGGTCGTGAAACGTATGTACGCCGAGTTGATCCAGCGCGGCTATTTCAAATAACGTGGCACCGCCTGGATAACGCTCAGCAGGCGGTCTCTCGGCACCCTGTGGCAAAAAAGTCCAGTATCTCGCGGCCCAGTATCTCTTCGCCGCTGTTGAAGTGCGCAATGATCGACATGTGGTTGTGTCGCACGAGTCGCAGAAAACGCGGCGCACGCGCGCGGGCAAGGGCCAGCCGGTAGGCAAACTCCAGGCCGTAAACGTCGAGCAGCGGGTTCTCGAACTCGGCAGTGACCACCATGGCGGGAATGTCGTTGCAGGCGGCGTGGGTGACGGGCGAGCGCACCGCGTACAAGGCTGGGTCGGTGCCGAAATAGGCCCGTACCCCGTCGGCATTGGGGTTCGTCGGCGCGTCGTCGGCACGCAGGCGGGCCGAGACCAGCACAATACCCGCAGTGTATTTTGCGAGGTAACCGAGCGTGGGGTCAAAGGCATAACTTGCCACATGGGTACCACCGGCCGAATGACCGACCAGGAACAGCTTCTCTGGGTTGCCACCTTGTTCAGCGACATACTGGTTGAGCCAGGCCATTGCTAGCGCCACATCATCGGCACCACCAGGAAAAGTTGATTCAGGTGCCAGCCGGTACTCGACATTGACACCGACAAAGCCCTGCTTGGCAAACCAGTACAACAGGTTGTCATACATCTCGCTGCTGCTTTGTTTGTCGCCACGCACGAAGGCACCGCCATGCACGAACACGACAACTGCTGCTTGTTGGCAGCCAATGGGCCTGAAGATGTCGAGCACCTGGCGCGCATGCGCTGCGTAGGGCAGGTTGCGTGTCACCTGGATACCGTCGTTTGGTGCCGCCGCCAGCAGCGGCGCATAAGCTTCTTTGACCATCTGGCTATGCGCGCGAATGTCTGCGCCCCAGCGCGGACCGATATCCGCCATCAGTTGCTGCAGCGCCACTGGCGCGTCGGCCAATGGTTGTGAGCGGCTCATTCTTTGAAAGCAACCGCCTCAACTTCAAACAGCCACTCCGGGCGGGCCAGGGCTTTGACGATTAGCAGGGTCGACGCGGGACGCGCCTCTTTCAGAAAGCCCGAGCGCACAGCATTCAGCTCTTTCAGGTCGGCGGCATCGGTCATGTAGGTGGTGACCTTGACCAGGTGGCTGGCATCCATCTGGGCGGCCGCAAGCACCGCCATCAGGTTTTCCCAGGCCAGTCGCGCCTGCTCTGCAAATGCGCTGCCCAGGGTTCCGTCGGGGCGCAGACCGATCTGGCCTGATACATGCAGCCACTGGCCCGCAGCGGGCGCCAGCACACCATGGCTGTACATCCCCGCCGGGGCGGCCATTTGCGGCGGATTGAGGTTCTGGCATGTCATTGTTTTTCTCCAGGGGTGGTAGTTACGGACATCTTTTAAACCGATATGTGCGGCGCGGCCCCGCCGGTGGGGACACGCATGGCCTGGATGATGGCGCGCATGTGGTCCAACGTGGCAAGCCTAGGGTTCATGCGCACTTGCCCGCTTTTCATGGCGGCTTGGGCAAGCTGCTCGCGCGCTGCGTCGGTTGGCACAAAACCGTCCAGGCTGAGGTCCAGGTCGAGCAGCCAGCGCAGTTTGGACAATCCCGCTGCTGCCGTCGCTCCGCCAAAACACCCTGCAATGACACCTGCCTTGGGACCCATGGCAGCTTCGTTGTAGGCCGCCACTGCCGGCAAGGCGAGCGCGTTGCCGAGGCCATGCGCCACATGGTAGAGAGCACCCAGGGGCGCCGCCAGCGCGTGTGCCAGTCCGAGGTTGGCGCTGTTGAATGCGATGGCTGCCTGGCAGGAAGCAATCAGGCACCAGCTTCGTGCATCCTGGTGTGTCGGCTCCCGGTACGCCACCGGCAGCCACTTGCCAAGCAGGCGCATCGCCGATTCGGCCAACGGGTCGGTCATGACGGACGCTGCTTTGGAGACATAAGCTTCCACTGCATGCGTCACCGCGTCGTAGCCGGATGCGGCGGTGACGCTGGCGGGCGCAGTGGTGCCCAGGCTGCCGTCCAGCAGCGCAATCTGCGGCGTCATTTCCTGGGACCGGAAAATCAGTTTGATGTCCGAACCGGTTTTGCCGCCGATCGCTGATTCAGAGACCTCGCTGCCCGTACCCGCCGTGGTAGGCACGGCAACCAGCACGCTGGCATGGGGCTTGAAGACCTTGCCAAAACCGGAGACCGATTCGGCCGACCCCGGGTTCGCCAGGAGCAGGCGGGCCACCTTGGCGGTGTCCATTGCCGACCCACCGCCCAGTGCCACAATGAAATCTGGTTCGGCAGCGGCCAGCGCACTATGGCACGCTTCGATGGAGGCGGTGTCGGGTTCGTGGCCTGGCACAAAGTGCAACGCGGGCGGTTTGCCGGTGGCAGCGTGCAGCAGTTCGGACAAGCGCGCCGCCACGCCACTGTTCTCGAAGAAGGCGTCCAGGACGACCGCAGCGCGCTGCGCCTTCGCCTCGCGCGCCAGGTCGCCGAGTTTGTCGACGCCGTTCCACGCCGAGATGATGCGCCGGTTCGAGTGGACGAAGGTGAATGGCAGGCAGGTGTCGGGCATGGTGTGTCCAGTGTGGGAGGGGTCAATCAACCCGGCGCGCGGGTTGTTTCGGCGGACGCGGCAGCGCCGAGAAACGAGTTGCTCAAGTCCCCGGCCAGCAGCAGTTCGCTCGATGTACTGGTTCGGACCATCCGGCCCAATTGGATGACGTAGGCCCGGTTGGATACCGACAGCGCCTTATGCACATTCTGTTCCGCCAGCAATACGGCAGTACCGGATGCAGTGATGTCCTTGACCCGGTTCAGCACCTCGGTCATCAATAGGGGCGACAAGCCCAGCGACGGCTCGTCCAGCAACAACAGGCGGGGCCGCAACATCAAAGCACGCCCGATCGCCAGCATCTGCTGCTGGCCACCTGATAACGCCCAACCCATGGCCTGGGACTTTTCACGCAGCGCCGGAAAGAAGCCATAGATGTCCTTGACACGCGCCCGCCCGCCGTCTGCGTCGCGGCTCGCCACCAGCAGGTTTTCATGCACGCTGAGCCCCGGAAATACCCGTCGGCCTTCGGGCGAGTAGCCAATGCCGATCTCGGCCCGGCGCGAGACCGGTTGGCCGGTGATGCGCTGCCCGGCGAAGCGCACTTCTCCCGACAGGCTGCCGAGCATGCCCATCACGCATTTCATCAGGGTTGATTTACCGGCGCCATTGGCACCTACCAGCGCAACCGCTTCGCCTTCGCCAACGCGCAGACTGATGCCGCGCAGCGCCTGGATTTGCCCATAGCTGGCGACCAGATCGATAATTTCCAGCAACGCAACGCTCATGGTTGTGGCTCCTCGGGGGCGCCCAGATAGGCTGCAACAACGAGGGGGTTGGCCCGTATCTCGG
>JANOCN010000316.1:0-6536 GCA_031412185.1 Betaproteobacteria bacterium
CTGCCCGATGATGAACACCGGGTCTTTGCGGTGGATCGCATAAGCCAGCAGGGTCACGCCCCCGGCCATGCTGAAGTACCAGAAGGCCGAAGGTATGACGCTCTTTTTCATGCGTTCGCTTTGCAGCCACTGCACAAAAAAGCGCGCCGAAAAAAGCACTTGGCCAATCAGGCCCACGGCGAGCCAGGTCTTGTCGATTTCCATTACTGTTCCTTCACATTCACGCGTTGCACCACCGGCACCCGGGCGCGCCGTTGCAGCCACATCACACCAAGCATGTCCACCAGGCCGACCCACAGACGGTTGTGGATGCCGTAATGCGACTGGCCGTGCTCGCGCGGCCGGTGTGCCACCGGTACCGATACAACGGTGCCGCCGGCGCGGCGCACCAGGGCCGGCAAAAAGCGGTGCATATGGTCGAAATACGGCAGCGCCAGAAACTCGTCGCGCCCAAACAGTTTGAGACCGCAACCGGTGTCGGGCGTGGCATCGCCGAGCAGTCGGCTGCGCACCCCGTTGGCAACCCGCGACGACAGGCGGCGCGACCAGGTGTCGCGGCGCTGGGCGCGCCACCCAGCAATCAGCACCGGCCCCGGCTGCGTGCGCAGGGTGCGCCAGCGCGCGAGCAGGGCCGGAATGTCGGCTGGGTCGTTCTGGCCGTCACCATCAAGCGTTGCAATCACACTGGCAGCTGCCTCGCGCACCCCGGTGCGCACGGCAGTGCTCTGGCCACAGTTGTTGCGATGCATCAGCACCACCAGCCAGGGGTGTGATCTGGCGTAGTCGGTCAAAACGCGCACCGTATCGTCGGTGCTCAGATCATCCACAAAAACGGCTTCAAAACGCGTTACCCCGGCAAGCGCCGACTCGATCCGCTCTAACAGTGGCAGAACATTGAGCGATTCGTTGTGAACCGGCACAACAACAGAGATCTCGGGAGCCGTTTCGCTCATGGGTGGGGGGCGGAAGTGGGAAAACCCGCCATTGTCTCACCTGCCCTGCGGCGAACTGGCGTCGCCGCAGGCGACCAACGCTAGCCAGTTTCAGTCGAGGGGCGCGCCGTAGACTGTCTCTACCGACATACGCAACGCCATACCGTCCCCGACCGCCTTGGAGCGCTCCACGTAATAACCCAGCCCTGGCAGGGCGCGGATGTTGTAGGGGATGTCGGCGTCTGCGCAGTGCTCCAGAATGACCCACAGGGTCGAACCGCGCCCGCTGTGGTTGGAATGTCCGCTGGCGTCAAAGTTCTGGCACAACAGCCGGGCCTGCGACCGGGTAACCGGAGCCGGGCGTGTGCCCGGGAATTGGCTGGTAGGGTGCAGCAGCTCCGCGCTGTCACCGGAAAAGCGCTCGGAGGTCCTGAAGTCCGGCTCGGAGTCACGCTCCAGATCGCGGGTTTCGGTTTTGCGCAGGTTTTTTTCGCGCATCGGCCGTACACGTGCGGTGGGCGGATCCATCTGGGTGCAACTCATGTAGGCCACAGAGCCCTCAAAAAACATCGCCAGCGCCTTGTCGCGTGCCTCGTCTTCGCTGGCTGCGTCCAGCACCAGTGTCTGGTAGTGCTCCTGCACCAGACGTTCCACAAACACGAAGTATTTGCCCGGCACCACCGGGCTGGAACCAGCCGCCGACTTCTTCATCTATTTTCTCCTGGCCATCGCAAGTCAAAGCGTGAGAGGCAACCCATGCTCTCCTTGTGCGCGAGTCAGAACCCGCGCAGATCGTCCACCGGGCACGCCAACTGCGCACCGGTGATTTTCTGCAGTGTCTCACCAATGCTGGCCAGGTCGTTGTCAAAACACCCGTGTGTGGCGTCGATACGGCGCTCTGGCAGGGCCGTGACCACGGTCTCGGTGTCCACCACGGTAATCCGGTCACCTTTGCCCAGACCGGCTGCTGCCGCCGCACGCCGCCAGGCCTTGAGCGCTTCGCCGGTACTGGAGCTGCCGTCCCACCCGCTGTAGTCCGGATCGAACACGTTTTCCAGGCCGAGTATCGGAGTGCGCAAATCCACCTCCAGCGCGTTGGACACAAAATACAGCAGTGACTTGCGGTAGATCGCCGCCACCGTGTCGTTGCGCTCGACCCGATCCGACAGGAGCCGCAGATGCAGGCGTTTCATGAGATCTTCGTGCGGCGCGTAGTGGCGGTTGGCAAACTGCACCGTGCAGGCTGGCGCATACAGGTGGATCGATGCGACCTTGCCCCGCATGCCGCGCGCCGCCAGCGTGGTGATCAGGTGCCCCAGGATGATCGAACCTGCAGAGTGGCCGGCCAGGTGCACCTCCAGCGCATCGCCCCAGGTGCCAGCCAGCTTCTGCAAAGCCGTAACCAGCAGGTCGCCACCACGCCCGGCACCAAAGCCCAACTCGGCGTTTTCCTTCATCTCGCTCCAGATGGGGCGCGCCAGCGGGCGGCCGATCGATTTTTCGACCAGCAGATCGGTGCGTTCGCTGATCCACTCGCCCACGCCACCGGCCAATGGGGGTTGCTTGCGAAAGGCGTCGCTCACAATACTGCCAATCGACTCCTGCAAACCGGTCTTCCAGACCAGGAACAGCGGGTAACAGCCATTGGCCAGAAAATGCCGCCCCAGCGCGCGTGCGCGGTCTATCGCGGCGTCTTCGCTGTTGAGGCCGCCATGCGCAAAAATTACCAGGCGTTTGGGCTCACTGTCGGAGCGGGTGCGAAACCACTGGTCGGGCAAGCCCGCTGCCTGGTGCAACAAGGTTCGGCTGAGTTCATCTTCGGTCAGGTAGCGCTTCACGCGTCCGTCGTTGCCCAGCACCACACTGTGCTGGTAGGCCTGGTCCTTGCTCCACCACAGACTCTGGTTGGCCCCGCGCGCTGCGGCACTGCTGCTGGAACTGCTGGCGCTCACCCGCCCGACCACCACACCCGGCACGCCCATGGCGACCACCCAGGCGTCCATGCCGTTGGCCAACCAGTCGGCGTAGCTGAGCACTGCAAACCCGCCTACGCCCCAGCCGCTGCCCCAGGAGTTCTGCACCACAAACCCATGGGCGTTGTAGCCCACCAGGGCAAACGCGTGGCCACCGGTTTCGGACGGGCGGCCGCCAAATGGGATTACCGGAATATCCTGGTGCGCCGCCGGCGGCTTGCTGCGCTTTGGCAACCGGTTCCAGCCGTCGTGGGTAAACGCCGAGACATACACCGCGCCCACTTCCTGGATCGCGGCTTGCACGTCAGTGATCGATTTCAGGTCGATGCGGTAATACACACCCAGCGTGGTGCCGCTGGCCCGTTTGGCGTAGCCGTAACGCGGCTGCTGCGCGCCGTCGTCGTCGTAGGGCCAGTCGCTCCACAGGCAGACCCCATGGTTGAACCAGCCCTTAAGCGCGCCGCGGCAACTCGAGCCGTCGTAATCTTCGCCCGCATACTCGTCGTAACGGCGTGCAAAGTTGTAGAACATGCGCGGGCTGACAGACTCCATCTTCGGTGGGAATCCGGCCTTGCGCCAACGCAGGTAGTTGGCGACGCAGGCCAGCCCGAAGCCGGTGCACGCACCCTCCTGTCCCTGGTCCAGGATCATCCCGGCTTTGCCGTAGGTGGGCAGGAACTGCCTGATCTCCCCATCCAGCGGAAACACATCCTGCATGCCACGCGGCGGCGGCGTGTAGGGCCGGTCGCGCAGGTCTGCCGGGTCTTTGCGGACGTTCAGCGACCGCACCGGTGTGGTGGGTGCAACGGCTTTTTTCCCGCGTGCAAGGGGCGCTGTGCGGCGACGTTTGGCGCCTGCTACCGAGCCCGCTGTTGCAGTCACCGCAATCACCGGCGGCCATACAACTTCAGCCAAGCGGAACACGTCCTTGAAACGGTCCAGCCCATGGGCGCCGCCGTTCACCAGCTTGCGCGCCTGCGCAAACTGGCCCGCCGCCAGCGCCTGGCGCAAGGCCTTGCCGTGGTCGGCCAGGAAAGTCGCCAGCAGCACGGCGGCAACCTCCGGCGCATTGGCGAGGTCGGCGTGGGCGGTACTGCTGGTCAAATCCACCTCTAGCGCCTGCTGGTATTTGGTGTAGTTGAAACGTCCAGTCAACTGCACAAAACCCCGGCCCTTGAAACGGGCCCCGTCGCCCGGCTGGTTATTGCCCAGTTTGGCCAGTCCTTCGTAAATGCTGAAGGGTGCCTGCCCAGGGCGCGTATTGAACTGCGACGGGAACTCCGGAATCGGCAGGAAGCCCTCGCTCTCGGCGCGTATGGTGCCCAGCGCAGCGCATACCATGGCCCGGTCGGTCAGGCCAACCGCCTGCAACGCTGCAGCCACGTAGGGCAGGTAGCGGTTGATATTGGCGGGTTTGGTAGCAGGGAACAGGCGCTTCAACGCGTCCAGGTTAAATGCCACCTCCAACGGCGAAGGGGTTCGCAGCCCCAGCACGCTTTGACAATGCGGCCCCACCACGCCATCAGCGACCAGGCCTACGCCAGACTGCCAGCGCCGCACCGCCGCTTCTACCCCGGCGTCGAGAACGTCTCCCGAGCCCAAGCCAGGAAAATCTGCTACATCATCACCGAGTACCTGTGCCAGCGCTTTGCGCAAACGTGTGGTGTCAGCGCCCTTGTCACCCCGGACCAGCAGCAGCTTCATGGTGTCCCCCCGTGCAGACCAACAGGCCCCGAGTTTGCGGGCTGACCGACCGGTACGTCAAGGCCCCGCAAGTCACGCCTGCCCATCACGCGTTAACCGGCGCGTGCGTGCCGAAAGCTCCGAACGTGAGAGGCAGTTGGATTTTCTCCAGCGCTCTCAGGCGGTGATGCGCTCCAGCCCACCCATATAGCTGCGCAACACCTCCGGCACGGTTACCGAACCATCGATATTCTGGTAGTTCTCCAACACGGCCACCAGCGTACGCCCGACCGCCAGCCCAGACCCATTGAGGGTGTGCACCAGCTCGTTATTGCCCTGCGCGTTCTTGAACCGCGCCTGCAGCCTGCGCGCCTGAAAGGCTTCGCAGTTCGACACCGAACTGATTTCTCGGTATGTTTTCTGCGCCGGTAACCAGACCTCCAGGTCGTAGGTCTTGGCAGACGATGGCCCCATGTCGCCGGTGCACAGCGCCATCACGCGGTATGGCAAACCGAGCTTCTGCAGAATAGTTTCGGCGTGGCGCGTCATGTCTTCCAGCGCCTCGTAACTCTTATCCGGGTGCACGATTTGCACCATCTCTACCTTCTCGAACTGGTGCTGGCGGATCATGCCGCGCGTGTCGCGCCCGTAGCTGCCGGCTTCGGACCGGAAGCAGGCGGTATGGGCCGTCAGGCGTATCGGCAGCGTCGCCTCTGCAACCACTTCGCCACGCACAAAGTTGGTCAGCGTGACTTCGCTGGTAGGTATCAGGTACAAAGCCGTGTTGTCAGGCGCTTGTTCGGCCTCCTGTCCGCCTTTCTTTACCGCAAACAGATCACCTTCAAACTTGGGCAACTGGCCGGTACCACGCAAGGTATCACCATTGACGATGACCGGTGTGTAGCACTCGGTGTAACCATGCTCAAGCGTGTGGGTGTCGAGCATGAACTGCGCCAGCGCGCGGTGCAGCCGGGCCATGCCGCCTTTCATCACCGTGAAACGGGCGCCAGCCAGTTTTACCCCCATATCGAAATCCAGCCCCAGCGGCGTACCCACATCCACATGGTCGTTCACCGGAAAGTCCATCACTGGCGGTGTGCCCCAGGCTCGCACCACCACATTACCGGTTTCGTCCGTGCCTACCGGCACGCTCGCATGGGGCAGGTTGGGCACGGCCAGCAGCAGGGCCTGCAGATCGGACTGGATCTGCTCCAGCCGCACGCTGGAAGACTCCAGCTCGTTTTTCATGGCAGCCACTTCGGCCATAGCCGCATCGACCTCAGCCTGCCCGGACGGGCCTTTGAACTTGAGTTGCCCGATCTGTTTGCTCAGCGTATTGCGCCGCGCCTGCAGCTCTTCGGTACGTGTCTGGTTGGTTTTGCGCTCCGCTTCGAGCGCGCGAAAATCTTCGACGTTCAGAAAGGGCTGGGGATTTTTGCGCGTCTGCAAGCGGCCCACGGCCGCATCCAGGTCTTTGCGCAGGAGGTTGATGTCTAACATCCCGCCATTTTATGGGGACCCGAAACCGTCCGAATGCAGGATCAATGCACCGGATGCGAAGTCGGCCGCTGCGGTGGTGGGAAGACCACGCAACAGCTGTGTTCGGTCGACGCTTCAGGACTTCGGGGGCCCAACCAAACGACTGAGCTCCTTCGCGTCAACCGGCTTCGTGAAATAGTGGTCGGCGAGCGAGAAACTTGCCTGTACCCGCGGGTCGCCCTCGGCGACGCCGCTGACGGCGATCAAGACGATGTCGTCACCGTATAGCTTGCGGAGCCGGCTGCAGAGCTCATCGCCGCCGATGCCCGGCATCACCACGTCGAACAGAACACAATGCGGCTTGCGCTCGCCGATGGCGGCCAACGCCTCGGCGCCGTCGGCGCAGGTGCGAACCTCGTACCCGTTCATACGGAGCAGGGCCGCCATGGTCTCGGCTGAATCGCTGGCG
>JANOCN010000317.1:0-4633 GCA_031412185.1 Betaproteobacteria bacterium
CTTGAAGCTGGAGCCGGGCTGGCGCCAAGCCTGGGTCGCATGGTTGAACTTGCTTTTTGCAAAATCAAAACCACCGACCATGGCGCGGATCGCGCCGCTGCGCGGGTCCAGAGCGACAAACGCGCCTTCAACCTCGGGCAACTGCGTGATCTCCCAGGTATTTTTGTTCGTGAGTGCAACACGAATCACTGCGCCGCGGCGCACCTTGATGTTGGGAGGTGCTTTGTCCGACAGGCCAGACTGCGCAGGCTCCAGCCCCTTGCCTGTAATCTCCAGAGTCTCACCGTTATGGCGCATCGCCTTGATCTTTTTGGAGTCTGCTTGCAGCACGACAGCCGACATCACATCGCCGTTGTCGGGGTGTTCGTCCAGCGCGTCGTCGATGGCCTCGTCCATCTCTTGCTGGCTGGTTGGCAAATTGATGAACTTCTCTGGTCCGCGGTAAATCTGGCGCCGCTCAAAGTCCATGATGCCGCGCCGCAGCGCCTTGTAGGCCGCATCCTGATCGGCCGCCTTGACGGTCGTGTAGACGTTAAGACCCCGCGTGTAGGTTTCGTTGCCATACTGCGCATACATCAGTTGGCGTACTGTCTCGGCAACGTATTCTGCGTGGATTCGCATCGTATCCGGTCCGGTCTTCAGCTTCAATGGCTCACTCTTGGCGGCCTCTGCCTGTGCTGCGGTGATGAATCCGTTCTCCTGCATGCGGTCGATGATGTACAACTGTCGGCTACGCGCCCGTTTCGGGTTGCGGATCGGGTTGTTGGTACCTGGTGCCTTGGGTAGGCCGGCCAGCATGGCGGCCTCCGGGATCGTGATGCTCCCGAGCGGTTTGTCGAAATAGGCTTCGCTGGCTGCCGCAAAACCATAAGCGCGCTGACCCAGGAAAATCTGGTTCATATAGATTTCGAGTATCTGGTCCTTGGTCAGCAGATGCTCAAGCTTGAAGGTCAGCAAAATCTCGTAGATCTTGCGCGTGTAGGTCTTTTCGGACGACAGGTAGACGTTGCGCGCTACCTGCATCGTGATGGTCGAGCCGCCCTGGCTGCGCACGTTGCTCAGGTTGGCCAGCGCCGCTCGGACCATCCCTTTGTAGTCGACCCCGCCATGTTCATAGAACCGTGCGTCTTCGCCGGCCAGCACGGCGTCGGTCATGACCTTGGGTATGTCTTTGAGACGTGTCAGGTTGCGGCGCTCCTCACCGAACTCGCCCAACAAGACACCCTCGGACGAAAAAACCCGCAGCGGAAGAATCGGGCGGTAGTCGGACAGGTCGGATATGTCAGGCAGATTCGGGAACGCCACCGCCAATGCGATCCCGATGACTATCCCCAGCGATGCCGCGCCAGCGAGCAGCAGCCCCACCGACCAGAAGATTACCCGCAGCACCAGCGCGCCCGCAGAGAGTCGGCTACCCGGCGTACGCGAGGTGGTGGAGTGGCCGTCAGGCGATGGACTTCGGGTCATAGATTTTTCATAAGGCCGCGCCAGCATTGTAAAAATGCCAGTTCGACCCGGGTACTGGCGCGGTCGCTCGCTGGTCAGATGTTACCTGCAGCTAGCTCCGTCGGCGCGGCCAGCGCCGCAGCAATTGAAACCATAACCGTCTGCTTTTGGCAACGCTTAGACTCACTCAAATAGGGAAAAACCTTTGCGGGACAAGGAGCTTACTGATAGCATTCAAGTGAATTCTTAAGTTTCGCCGGTTCTCAATCGGCCTGTTTCAGGGGATGGTCTTGATCTCTTTGGGATCGTTGTTCAGTCGTCAACCCGCTCCGTTGCTGGGCCTGGATATCAGCTCTTCCAGCGTCAAGCTGGTTGAGTTGGGGCGTGACAAAGCAGGCAACCTGGTGCTGGAGCGTTGCGCCATCGAGCCGCTCGAGCGCGGCTGGATCACAGATGGCAACGTCGAGAAGTTCGACGAGGTTGCCGAGGCGGTACGTCGGCTGGTAAAAAAGAGCGGTACCAAGACGCGCAATGTCGCAATGGCGCTGCCACCGTCCGCAGTGATTACCAAACGGATTGTCCTGCCCGGCGGGCTGACCGACGTTGAACTGGAAGTTCAGGTCGAGGCAGAAGCCAACCAGTACATTCCTTTCCCTCTGGACGAAGTCAGCCTGGATTTCTGCGTCGTTGGCTCAAGCGCAGCATCGGTCGGCGACCTCGACGTGCTGATCGCCGCATCCCGCCGCGAGAAGGTGCAGGACATACAGGGGCTGGCTGAGGCTGCCGGTCTCAAGCCGGTGGTGGTGGACGTGGAGTCTTATGCGTCGCGTCTGGCAACTTCCCGGCTGATCGGCAGTCTGCCCAACAAAGGCGCGGGAACGATAGTCGCATTGTTCGAGGTCGGTGCGTTGACTACCAGCATGCAGGTGATACGCGACGAAGAGGTTCTGTACGACCGGGACCAGGCCTTCGGCGGTGCGCAGCTGACCCAGTTGATCGTGCGCCAGTACGGCTTTTCTCCCGAAGAGGCAGAAAGCAAGAAACGCAGCGGTGAACTACCCGACGACTACGAAGCCAGTGTGCTGCGCCCCTTCGTAGAGAGTATGGTGCAGGAGATCGGGCGGGCGCTGCAGTTCTTCTTTACCAGCACTCCGCACAACAAGGTCGACCTGATCATGCTGGCCGGCGGCTCGGCTGCTTTGCCCGGCCTTACCGGTGCGGTCAGCAAACACACCTCGTTCACCTGCAGCCTGGTCAATCCGTTTGACGGCATGGAAATAGGCAGCGGTGTGCGACTGAAGAAAATGACACGTGAAGCGCCGTCGTACCTGACCTCCTGCGGGCTGGCGTTGCGGAGGTTCATCCAGTGATTCTGATTAACCTGCTCCCGCACCGCGAGGCTGCCCGCAAGCGGCGGCGCGACGTGTTCAATGTCAGCATGCTCACGGCCTTCCTGGTCGGCGGGCTGATTGCAGGCGGTATCTTTTTATGGTTTCAAGCGCGTATTTCAGACCAGCAGGCGCAAAACCGCGTGCTGCAGAGCGAAATCAAGCGGCTTGAGGGTCAGATCAAGGACATCGCCGGGCTGGAGGCTGAAATCGCCGGCCTGCGCGCGCGCCAGCAAGCCGTAGAGGACCTGCAGGCGGACCGCAATGTTCCGGTGCACCTAATGACCGAACTCGTCAAACAATTGCCCGATGGAGTGTACGTGGCCTCCATGCGCCAGGAGAACCAGAATGTCACGCTGCAGGGCGTTGCGCAATCCAACGAGCGGGTCTCTGAGCTGCTGCGCAATCTGTCCAACAACACACCTTGGTTCTCCAAGCCAGAGCTGATCGAAATAGTCGCCGGCACGGTGGCCCTGAGTCCGCGCGACGTCAAACGGGTCTCGAACTTTACGTTACGGGTGCGCCTGATGCGGGCCAGTGAGGCAGAAAAAGCGGCCCGGCCGCCAGCGCTCGCCGCGAACGCGGTTCCTGTTGCAGGAGCGGCAACGGTTGCAGCGTCGGCTCCCGTGAAAAAGTAGCAAGCAGATATGGCAACTAAACCATCACTGAAATTTGATTTCTCGGCCTTGCAGGAAAAAATGCTTGGCCAGTTCCGTGGTCTGGATCCGAAAGACCCGTCGCTCTGGCCAGCGCTTCCCCGGTACCTGGCGCTACTGGCCATCATTGTGCTGGTGGTGGCGGGTTTGTGGTTTGCGTGGCTCAACTCGTCCGAAGTGGAGCTCGAAGCCGAGCGGGCCACGGAGGTCAAATTGCGCGAAGACTACAAGATCAAACTTGGCAAAGCCGTCAACCTTGAAGTGCTCAGGAAGCAGCGCGAGCAGGTATTGCAGTACGTCACCCAGCTTGAAAAGCAGCTGCCCAGCAAGGCGGAAATGGATGCGCTTTTGTCGGACATCAACCAGGCCGGTCTGGGCCGAAGCTTGCAGTTCGATTTGTTCCGTCCAGGCCAGGTGGTGGTACGCGACTACTATGCCGAGTTGCCGATTACGCTGCGCGTCAGCGGGCGTTACCACGACTTCGGTGCATTTGCGTCCGACATCGCCAACCTTTCCAGAATTGTGACACTCAACAACCTGGTAGTTGCGCCGAGAGCCGACGGGAGCTTGACGATGGACGCCACGGCCAAGACATTCAGGTACCTTGACGCTCTTGAAGTGGCCGCGCAGCGCAAAGCCACCGATCCAGCGGGGGTAAAAAAATGATTGCACTGCGAATGGCGGGCCTGCTTGCAATAGGTTTGTTGCTGGGCGGTTGTGGTGGCGCGAATGACGACGAGTTGCAACAGTGGATGGCGCAACAGAAGAGCCTGGCGCGCCCGGCCGTGGTACCGATTCTTGAGCCCAAGGTTTTCAAGCCGCAGGGTTACACGCAGGTGAGCGCAGTCGAGCCGTTCAGCAAAGAGAAGCTGACCCAGGCGCTGCGGCGTGAATCGGCGCAGGTGTCGGCCAACGCGTCACTCGTGGCCCCGGAATTGGCGCGCCGCAAACAGGCGCTGGAAGCATTTCCGCTGGATTCGATCACGCTGGTCGGCAGCATGGTCCAGGCCGGCCAGCCGGTAGCGCTGGTCAAGGTCAACAGCTTGCTGTACCAGGTCAGACCGGGGGACTACCTGGGGCAAAACTACGGGCGGGTCACAAAAATCAATGAGACTGAGGTTGCCCTGCGAGAAATCGTGCAAG
>JANOCN010000318.1:0-6297 GCA_031412185.1 Betaproteobacteria bacterium
CGACATCCACCCAGCATCATCGGCAGCGAGCATGGTTGGTGTGCCGGGCCGGAAGACCGTGCGCTCCCCATCCTCGCAGATCAGGTCGATGTGGCGCTCGGCGCAGTGAGGTAAAGAAAGGAGGCCGCGAGGCCGGGATGACACGAACAGCGCTGAGTGCCACGTCGGCATGATCCCGTACAAACGCTGGCGTGCGGAAGAAGCCCTGTGCCACGTCGCCCTGATCGCGTACAAGCGCTGGCTCTCCCTCGTCCCGACCCCCAGCGCGGAAACGGCACAAGCTCCAAACCCTTCAACGGACTCAGGGCGCACGGCATCTGGTTTGCAATCCTCCGGGGAAAGATCAATAGAATCGGGCGATGCAAAAACCAACCCGCTGGCTGGCTGCTCTGGTAGGCATATTCGGTCTATGGCTCGGGTTGGTTACACCAGGTGCCTTGGCCCAGACTGCGGCCCCTGCGTCCGCGTTGCCTCCTGTCGCACCCGCCTTGGTCGCCACCCCGGCGGCACCGCTGTCGTACAACGCCCAGCGCGCTTACGAAGGCGCGCGCGACAAACTGGTGCAGATCCGCACCTTGCTGCGCAACAGCGATACGCAGGCCAGCGTGGGCTCGGGTTTTTTCGTCTCAAGTGACGGGCTGATCATCACAAACTTTCATGTCGCCAGCCAGTTGGCGCTGGAGCCCGAGCGTTACCGGGGGGTCTACGTGCCGGTGGATGGCAAAGAGGCGGCGGTGGAGTTGCTGGCTTTTGACGTGCTGCACGACCTGGCCCTGCTGCGGGTGCAAAAGCCGGGTCCGGACCGCGCGGCGCTCGGTTTCAGGGGTGCCGCGCTGCCGCTGGCGCGCGGCGAGCGCATTTTCTCGTTGGGTAATCCTAAAGACATCGGTTTTGCCGTGACCGAGGGTACCTACAACGGCCTGGTGCTGCGCAGCTTCTACCCGCGCATTTTTTTTGGTGGTGCGATCAATCCAGGCATGAGCGGCGGTCCGGTGCTTGACGAAGAGGGCCGCGTGGTCGGCATCAACGTATCAAAACGGCGCGACGGGGAGCAGCTCAGCTTTCTGGTGCCGGCCGAGTTTGCCCAGGTGCTGCTGGCGCGCGCCGCCAAAGCCCAACCCCTGACGCAACCGGCGCACGCCGAAGTCGCGCGGCAACTGTTGCAACACCAGGAACAACTCACGCAGCGTTTTGTGAACACGCCATTGCGCGCCCAAAAACACGGTGGCTACAGTGTGCCAGTGCCCGACGATGCCCTGGCACGTTGCTGGGGGCAGGGACGGGACGCCGATTTCAAGGCCTTTGATCTTGAGCGTACCGACTGCCAGGTGGACAGCCAGCTGTTTGCGGGCGAGACCACCACCGGCTACATCCATCTGCGTTACGAGGCTTACGACGCACCCAAATTCAGCGCGCTGCGGTTCTCCAACCTGTATGGCCAGGGTTTTGCCAACGAGCGGTTCAATGTGCAGGGCAACCGCAGGATGACCGCCGCCGAGTGCTCCGAGCGCTACATCGACCGCGATGGCATGGCCATGCGTGCCGTGGTGTGCATGAGCGCTTACCGCAAACTTGCCGGGCTGGTTGACGTATCGGTGCTGGTGGCATCGGTGAACCGCCCGACCCAGGGGGTGCAGGGACGCATGGACGCACGCGGTGTGAGTTTTGCCAATGGCCTCAAGCTGGTAGCGCATTACCTCGACGGCTTCAAATGGGAGGCTGTCAAGTGACCTCAGAGCAGGAAGCGCTGGCAGCGGTATCGGTGCCGTGGTACAGCCCCGAGCAGGCGGATTGGGCGGCGACTGCGCAGACCGGCGGGGGCCTGTACGCACTGATTGAAGCCATCGACCGCCATGGCAGTGTGCAGGCGCGTTTACCCGTGACCCGCTGGCCGGTAACGATCGGGCGCGACTTGTCGGCAGACTTGGTGCTGGACGACCCCCACGTAGCGGCGCAGCATCTGCGGCTGGAGCAACACGCGCCGGGGCACCTGAGTGTGCAGGTGCAGGATACCCGCAATGGCGTCACGTTGGGGCGCAGGCACCATAGCCGTGGCGATCAGTTCGACTGGAAAGCCGGTCAGCCATTGACGCTCGGTCGCTTGCATTTGCGCTTGCGCCTGGCCGACACGGCCGTGGCGGACGAATTACCGTTGCCACTCGGGCCCTGGCGTGCCACCCTGTGGTCCATCGCGGCGCTGGCCATGGCGCTGTTGCTGATGGTGGGCCAGGCATGGCTCAAAAGTACCGAAGCCCCGAAACTTCTGCAGGAGTTGCCGCTGCTGTTGATGGGTGCTGTGGCCGGGTTGGCGCTATGGGCCGGGCTGTGGGCGCTGGCGTCAAAACTCTTCACCGGGCACCCCCAGTTCTGGCGCCATGTGCGTATTGCCAGCCTGACCTTCGTGGCCTCGGAAATTGCTGTGCTGGCGGCGCAGGTGCTGGCGTTTGTTTTCTCGTGGGAGCGCCTTGGGCAGTTCAGCTACCTGGTCATGGTGCTGGCCGGCGCTTTCGGCATCTACCGGCATTTGCTGGTGGTCGCGCCGCAGCCGCGCCGCGGCCTGGCTGTGGGGGTGGCGCTGGTGGTGCTGTTGGGTTTGCCGGTGATATTCGGCACCCAATGGCTCAAGAACAAACGCCTGTCAGACCAGCTCTACATGTCGCGGCTTTTCCCTCCAACCTGGCGCGTCGCCGCCCCGGTTCCGGTGGCGACGTTCATGCAGGAGGCCACCGGCCTGGAGCAGCGGCTGGCAAAACGCCTGCAAGACAAGAAGGAAGAAGACGCCGCAGACCCGGCCGGGGAAGAAGACTGACAGAGCCGCTTCTGCAACCTGGACGCACGCGCGGCTGGCTGCGTGATGCGTGTTGGCGGGCTGGCATACAGGCCCTTGTCCTACATAGGCCCGGTCAAGCCTCTGAGAAACTTTGTGTGGTTCGAACTCCAAAATTGCGATGTTTCGGGGCTGACCCCCGTAAAGTGAACAAGGACGCAAGCACGGGCAGCACACCATGGACGCCGCTTATTCTGCAGATCGATCTTCTACACGGCTTCTGAGCACCGGCGTTCCCGGGCTCGACGACGTGCTCGGTGGAGGTCTCACCGAGAATCGCCTGTACCTTGTAGAAGGCTCACCGGGCACCGGCAAGACTACCGTGGCGCTACAGTTTCTGCTGGAGGGTGTGCGCTGCGGCGAGTCGGTCCTGTATGTCACGTTGTCGGAGAGTGGTGAAGAGTTACGCGGCGTGGCGCAGTCGCATGGATGGAATCTGGCCGGCATCCACATGCGCGAGTTGCAGCCCACCCAGGAAAACCTGCAACTCGATGAGCAATACACCATGTTCCATCCCTCTGAAGTGGAACTCAGCGACACCACACTCAAAATTCTGGCGGACGTGGAACACCTTGCACCCTCACGCGTCGTGTTTGATTCTCTATCGGAAATGCGCCTCTTGTCAGGCACGTCGCTGCGCTATCGTCGGCAGATTCTGGCGCTCAAACAGTTTTTTGCGGGCCGCAAATGTACCGTGATGCTGCTCGACGACCTGACCGCGTCGCAGCAGGACCAGCAGGTGCAAAGTCTTGCGCATGCGGTGTTGCGGCTGGAGCAGCACAACCCTGACTACGGCGGCGCGCGGCGCCGGTTGGTGGTGCTCAAATACAGGGGCCGCATGTTTCGCGGTGGCTACCACGACTACCGCATCGGCCGCGGTGGCCTGCTGGTGTTTACACGCTTGATTGCCGCCGAGCACCGCGAAGGCAAAGCGCAAACCAGAATACCCAGCGGCATTGCTGCATTGGACCAACTGCTCGGCGGTGGCATCGAGAAGGGAACCAGCACTCTATTCGTCGGCGCGCCTGGCACCGGAAAATCGTCCATCACGGTGCAGTTTGCGCTCGAAGCGGCGCGGCGCGGCGAGCGGGCAGCGATGTTCATATTCGATGAAAGCATTGACACGCTTACCACGCGCTGCGCCGGCATGGGGATGGATGTCGTTCCGTTCCTGAAATCGGGCCACATCAAGATTCGGCAGATCGATCCTGCAGAGCTGTCGCCGGGCGAACTGGTGCATGCAATCCGTTTGGCCGTAACGCAGGATCGCGTAAGTGTGGTGGTGATCGATAGCTTGAATGGTTACCTCAACGCCATGCCCGACGAGCGCTTCCTGATTGTGCAGTTGCATGAACTCCTGACTTACCTGGGTGGTGCTGGCGTCGCGACGATGCTGGTGGGTGCCCAGCATGGGCTGATCGGCTTGCAGATGCAAAGCTCCATCGACGCCAGCTATCTTGCTGATTCCGTGGTGATGCTGCGTTATTTCGAAGCCCGGGGCGAAGTTCGCCAGGCGATCTCAGTGCTCAAGAAACGCGGCGGAGCCCACGAGCGCAGCATCCGGGATTTCCGGATGTCGAGCGATGGCCTGAAGGTGGGCGAGGCGCTGCGAAACTTTCGCGGTATTCTGACCGGGGTGCCGGTAGCCGAAGATCCTGGCCCCGGTCCTCGTACCCCATGACGACGCCCCGGGAGGTTTCGCCCGAACTGCGCGTGCTGCTGATGACGCCGACGGCCAAGGACGCTGTCTTGGCTGCCACCGTGTTGGCACCGGTTGGCATTGCTGCGCTTGCGTGCGCCGATCTGCGCCAGGTGGTGAACGAACTCGAACGCGGGGCAGGCGCGGTACTGATTGCGGAAGAGGCCATCGCCGACATGGTGGCCTCGGGTCTGGCGCAGTTTCTTAAGGCACAGCCTGCCTGGTCGGACCTTCCTATCCTGGTACTCGCCCGCAAGGGTGCCGATTCCAATACTATCTCCGCCGCCATGGAAGTGATTGGTAACGTGACGGTGCTGGAGCGGCCGATGCGCGTGGCATCGTTGGTCAGTGCATTGCGCAGCGCCCTGCGAGCGCGCAGGCGCCAATATGAGTTGCGCGACCATCTGCAGCGGCTTCGCGTGTCGGACCAGCGCAAGACCGAATTTCTGGCAACGCTGGCGCACGAATTGCGCAATCCGATGGCACCATTGAGCATGACCCTGGAAGTGCTCAAGCGCTCCGTACCCACTCCCGACGCAGCCAGGCGTCACTATGAACTGATGGGACGCCAACTGGATCATATGGTGCGGCTGGTGGACGATCTTATGGAGGTTTCGCGCATTACGCGTGGCAAGATAGCGTTGCAACTGGAGCCTTTGCGGCTCGATCAGGTGATTCAGGATGCCGTCGAGCAAAGCACGCCGCTGTTCGTAGTGGACGAGCACCAGTTGGTGATGCAGCTTGCCAGCGCTCCAATGACGATACGGGGAGACCGCGTACGGCTGGCACAGATATTTGCGAATCTGCTGAACAACGCGGCCAAATACACACCGGCAGGTGGGCGCATTGAGATTTCGACCAGCCGCGAAGGCAACGAGGCTGTGGTGGTGGTGCGCGATAACGGAGACGGCATCGCGGCAGAAATGCTGCCCGACATTTTCGAAATGTTCGTTCAGGTGAGCGGTACCGCGCGCGTGGCGCAAGGCGGTCTGGGTATCGGACTGACACTGGTGCGTAGCCTGGTCGAACTGCACGGCGGGACTGTAGAGGCGCACAGCGGCGGCCTGGGGCACGGGACTGAATTCGTCGTGACGCTCCCAATTGCCCGCCAAGCTGACGAGCCCCGTGAAAGTCCCGTATCCGGCTATTCGCAGAGCCAGTTTTCGGGAGTTATTCTGATCGTGGACGACAACCGGGACGCCGCCGATACCCTGGCGGAGTTGCTGAAGCTGAGCGGAGCCCAGGCCGTGGTGGCGTACAACGGCCCGGATGCGCTGGCGCTGGCGGCGACTATCAGGCCGACGCTGGCCATCCTGGATATCGGTATGCCGGGCATGGACGGTTGCGAACTGGCCGAGCGGCTGCTGTCCGACCCGGCGCATGAGGGCTTGAAATTGGCGGCCATTACCGGCTGGGGACAGGAGAACGACCGTCTGCGGGTGGCGGCGGCCGGTTTTGCGCACCATCTGCTCAAGCCGGTGGATGTAGGTGCGCTGCACGCCATGCTGGCGGAGGCCAGCGTGGATTGCCAATGAAAAGCCGACGCGCCTGACTATGGGACGCCGCAGACACGGCCTATGACGAAGCGTAGTCTGCAGTTGCTCCCGTTCTCCCGTTGCAAGGCCACAAAATCGCGATTGGCATGCATCGGCCCGCCGCATGGCGGGAACACCAGCGCGAACACCTTGTAGATGCGTGCGGTCAGAACTGCCTACAGTCCGCTAGCTGGCCGATGCGGGCATGGCGTCCCACGATCACCGAACCGTCGGCG
>JANOCN010000319.1:0-2072 GCA_031412185.1 Betaproteobacteria bacterium
GCCTGTATGTGCTGGAGTCCAACCTCAAGGACCCGGCTTTCGTGAAACGGATGGGCAAGTTCCTCAAGGCAACCTTCAAGGGCTGGAACGACGCCGTGAAGAACCCGACCGAAGCGGCGCAGATTGTGGTGAAGGCCGACACCTCGGGCAGCGCGTCTGAAAAGGTGCAAAAACGCCAGATGGAAAACGTGGCCAAACTGATCAAGACCGCTGGCACACCCAAGCTCGGCTACCTGGAGCCCGCAGCCTACGAGCGTACCGTCAAGGTGCTGCTGGCAGGTGGCGACTCGCCTGTTATCAAGAAGGACCCGGGCAAGGCAGCGTATTCGCACGCGGTGTGGGAAGCAGCCAAATAAGCGGAAGTTTTGCCGCATGTCCGGGCATCCGCTGGACATAAAGCGCTGAACAAGAGACCCCAGCTGCAATTGCGACTGGGGTCTTCTTCATTTCACAGGGTTTTTGCTGTCGTGCAATGCACACAGGAGAGCTTGATGTCCTCGACGCCGGCAGGCCGGGCGGCGCGCTGCGCTTCACCGGTCATGCTCGGAGAACGAAACTCGGTGAATCAAGACGCTCTGCGCTCGCCTCGTTCGATGCTGTGGAACAAAACCCACTCAAAAACCAGCCAAACGACTGGATAGGCGATACCAACCGCCGCCACAGAGAAGAGTGCCTCCAGCGTCTTGGGTGGATTCAATATCGTGCGCCCGGCCGTGTAGAGGACCAGGGCGGTGTACCCAGTCAACGCGCCATAACTTGCCGCCAAAGCCACTGCTGCGATCCCGGGTCTGCGTGGGTTCAACTTTAGCCCGCCAGAAAATAATATCTGCGCCAACTGCACGACACGAAAGATCGACATACACAGCACAGCGGGCAGAAGAAGCAGCGTAACGATGGTGAGCATGTTGATAAGTTGTCCGCGCATGGTACGCGCGCTCGTGACGTGCCTGTCCGCAGTCTGAGTCGAGGGTGTCGGTCATGGGACAGTTCCCAGCTCCATCCGCAAAGCGAAGGCCACGATAAGCCGATAGTATGCTGCGACAGGCCGGTCACGCGGAAGTCTGGTGTCAGTTTGCAGGCTTCGTGCGAGACTCCGGGGGCACCCCTCCACCCTCCTTTTGGATGCCCTACGATGCTTGACCTGCTAGTCACCAACGCCACACTACCCGACGGCCGCACCGGCATGTCAGTGGCAGTGCAAGATGGCCGCATAACCGAGGTGGCGCACGGCCTGGTCGCCCCGGCCCACGAAACCTTGGATGCCCAGGGCCTGCTGCTGACCCCACCGTTCGTAGACGCGCACTTCCACATGGACGCCACGCTGAGCTACGGCAAACCGCGCGTGAACCAGAGCGGCACCCTGCTGGAGGGCATAGCGCTGTGGGGTGAACTCAAACCCCAGCTCACGCAAGACGCCGTGGTCGAACGCGCACTGGCGTATTGCGACTGGGCCGTGGCGCGCGGCCTGCTCGCTATCCGCTCGCATGTGGACACCAGCGACCCGAGCATGCTGGCCGTGGAAGCGTTGCTGGAGGTCAGGCGCCGCGTGGCGCCCTGTATCGACCTGCAGTTGGTGGCCTTTCCGCAGGACGGCGTGTTGCGCTCACCCGGCGGGCTGGAGAACCTGGAGCGCGCGCTCGACCTGGGCGTGGACGTGGTGGGCGGCATTCCGCATTTCGAACGCACTTCTGAACAGGGCGCGGCCAGCGTGAAGCTGCTGTGCGAGATTGCGGCAAAACGCGGCAAACTCGTGGACATGCATTGCGACGAGTCCGACGACCCGCTGTCGCGCCATGTCGAGACGCTCGCCTGCGAAACCCAGCGCCTGGGTCTGCACGGCCGGGTGACGGGTTCGCACCTGACCTCCATGCACTCCATGGACAACTACTACGTGTCCAAACTGCTGCCGCTGATGGCCGAAGCGCAGATGCACGCCATCGCCAACCCGCTCATCAACATCACGCTGCAAGGCCGCCACGACACCTACCCCAAGCGCCGCGGCATGACGCGTGTGCCCGAGCTGCTGGCGGCAGGCGTCAACGTCGCCTTCGGCCAGGACTGCTGCTTGGACC
>JANOCN010000320.1:0-4612 GCA_031412185.1 Betaproteobacteria bacterium
AAAGTCGCTGCCGCGCGATGCCGCCAACCCGAACTCGCGGGCGGTATCGGCATAGGTCACGTACTCCGCCGCGCTGTGGCTACCGGTGACCACCTCCACCGCTTGCCCGCCGTGGTTCTTGAACTCGGTAAAAAGTGCGAACTCTTCGTTGGCAGTGAACCTGTACCGCGCCGGGTGGGCGATGACTGCCGCACCCCCCGCCCCGGTGATCCAGCCCACCGCGTCTTTCAGGGTCGCCCAGCGGTGTTCCACGAAGCCCGGTTTGCCATCGGTCAGGTACTTGCGGAAAACCTCGTTGGTGTCACGGCATACACCGGTCTCAACCAGGAAGCGTGCAAAGTGGGTGCGCGAGATCAGGTCGTGGTTGCCTGCGTAGGTAAGGGCCCCTTCGTAGGCCCCTTTAATGCCGACCTTGGCGAGACCATCGGACATGTCGTGTGCACGTTGCCCGCGCCCGCCACGGGTCTGCACCAAGCCCTCGCGCAATGCGGCATCGTCGGCGTCGAACCCCAGGCCCACGATATGCACGGTGGACCCGATGAATGTGACTGAAATTTCCACACCTGTGAGGTAACGCATGCCGTGTGCATGCGCTGCCGCTGCGGCCCGCGCCTGTCCGCCGATCTCGTCGTGGTCGGTCAGTGCCCACAATTCAACACCATTCCTGGCAGCGCGTTCCGCCAGGGCTTCGGGGGTCAGGGTACCGTCAGAAACAACGGAGTGGCAGTGGAGGTCGGCGTTCAGGATGGCGGTCACCAGCCGATTTTAAGTCGCGCGCCCGAAAACACGCGTTCAAGGGTGAAGCTTGGCACCTATCGCGCGTACATCAACCGTCGGCAGTGATGCGGGTGACAAGCTCCTTGAGCACTTTGTCGGCCTGGTCGTTGCTGATCTGGCAGGTGCCTGCGTTCTCATGGCCACCACCGCCGTAGGTCAGCATCAATTCGCCGATGTTGGTTTTGGAGGTGCGGTTGGTGATGGACTTGCCGGTCGCAAACACGGTGTTTTGTTTTTGAACCCCCCACATCGCATGGATGGATATGTTGGTCTCGGGGAACAGTGCATAGATCATGAAACGGTTCACCGCAAAAATCGTCTCTTCATTGCGCAGGTCCAGCACCACCAGGTTGCCATGCACGGTGCTGCAACGCTTGATCTGCGCTTTGGCCTTTTCGGCATGGTCGAAATACAGCGTCACGCGTTCGATCATGTCCGGCAGCGCCAGCACTTCGTCGATGCTGTGGTCGCGCACGTACTTGATCAGGTCCATCATCAGCTGGTAGTTGCTGACCCGGAACTCGCGAAACCGGCCCAGGCCCGTGCGTGAGTCCATCAGGTAGTTCAGCAGCACCCATTCCTTCGGGTCCAGGATCTCCTCGTGCGAGAACTCGGCGGCGTCGCTTTTGTCCACGGCAATCATCATGTCGTCGAACGAGATCGGGAACCGGCTGCTGCCACCGTAACACTCGTACACCACCCGCGCCGCCGAAGGTGCGCCCGGATAGATGATGTAGTTCTTGGGCCGCTCGCCTTCGTTGCGTGTGGTCTCCGACGCATGGTGGTCGAACACCAGGTGCGCGCCAGGCACATACGGCAGATTGGTGGTGATGTCGCGGTCGGTGATCTCGATCTTGCCGTCCTGCATGTCTTTCGGATGGACAAACTTGATCTCGTCGATCAGGTTCATTTCGTTGAGCAAGACAGCGCACACCAGACCATCGAAGTCGCTGCGCGTAACAAGCCGGTATTTCTGGTCAGACATGGGGCGCTCCACCGATACGTTGAAAAATTGATTCTATGCGCAGCGCGGTTTGGCTACTGGCCTGCAAGCTCCGCGCCTTCGATCAGAAACTTTACTTTGCGCTGCCCGTTCCATTCGTCCGCGTCCAGGCGGAAAGCAATCTTCACGCGGGCGGGCAGACTTGCCGTGTGGCCGAACCAGATACCGTCGACTGGTGTGCCCTGGTGTTTCAGTTTAAGCGCCAGGTGTTTGTCCCCGACCAGGCGCTGCGAGAGCACCTCGACCTCTTCGCTGAAAATGGGCGGGGCGAAACCCTGGCCCCAAACCTCTTTGTGCAAGGTATCGACCAGGTCCACGCGGCGGTATTCAGGGGCCAGCGGGCCATCGGTCTCAAGGCGGCGCATCAGCGTGGCGGCGTCCAGCCATTCCAGCGCCACCTCCGCCAGGCCCTGCTCGAACTGGTCGAAGCTTTCTTCGGCGATGGTGCAGCCCGCCGCCATCGCATGGCCACCGAACCGCAGCAGTACGCCAGGGTATCGCTTGGCCACCAAATCCAGTGCGTCGCGCAGGTGAAACCCGGCAATCGAGCGGCCGGAGCCCCGGAGTTCGTGTTCCTTGCCCGGTGCCAGGCTGGCGGCAAACACAAACGTCGGGCGGTGCAGTTTGTCCTTGATGCGCGAGGCCACGATTCCCACCACCCCTTCGTGAAAGTCGGGGTCGAACACACACACGGCCGGTGGTGGTTCCTCGCCTTCGTCAAACAGCGACTCAGCGATATTCATCGCCTGCTCCCGCATGTCGCCTTCGATCACGCGGCGTTCGCGGTTGATGGTTTCCAGCGCCTTGGCCAGTTCGTCCGCACGCGCCATGTCGTCGGTCAGCAGGCATTCAATGCCGAGCGTCATGTCGCTCAGCCGCCCGGCCGCGTTGATGCGTGGTCCCAGCGCAAAACCAAAGTCGAAGGTGGTAGCAACCTGCGCGCTACGCCCCGACGCGTTAAAGAGGCTCGCCAGACCGGCTGGCAGCGCCCCCGCACGAACGCGCTTCAGTCCTTGTGCCACCAGCCGGCGGTTGTTGGCGTCGAGCCGCACTACGTCGGCTATCGTGCCAAGTGCCACCAGCGGCAACAAGGCGTCGAGTTTAGGCTGCGTTTGTGGCGTAAAAATGCCCCGATCGCGCAGCTCGGAACGCAGCGCAAGCAACACATAGAACATCACGCCGACACCCGCAATCGATTTGCTGGCAAAGTTGCAACCGGGCTGGTTAGGGTTGACGATCACGTCGGCATCGGGCAGCGCCGCGGCCGGTAGGTGGTGGTCGGTCACCAGCACCTGCAGCCCGAGCTGGCGCGCTCGCGCCACACCATCGATGCTGGCGATGCCGTTGTCCACCGTGATCAGCACATCAGCGCCGCGGTCCCACACCCGCTGGGCGATCGGCGCCGTCAGACCATAACCATCCAGGACCCGGTCGGGCACGATGTAGCCCACCTGTTGCGCACCGAGCAGCCGCAGACCGCGTATACCGACCGCGCAGGCAGTGGCACCATCGCAGTCGTAATCGGCCACGAAACACAGGCGCTTGTTATTCGCTATCGCATCGGCCAGCAGCGTTGCTGCCTGCACCGTACCCAGCATGTCGGCCGGCGGCAACAGGAGGTTGAGGCCGTCGTCGAGTTCGTCCATACCCGATACCCCGCGCGCAGCATACAGGCGCGCCAGCAGCGGGTGCACACCGGCTTGCTCCAGAGTCCAAACCGCGCGCGGCGGGACATCCCGGTTGGAAATTTTCATAGTTGGTGTTGCAGATCTTGCAGAGTGGTACGGGTGAAGCGCCGCCGCCATCGCGCCAGCAAGCCCGCTTCCGCCAGGCCAAAGCGCAGGACGCTGCGCTCGCCACACAGTGTGAGACGTGAGGCCTCGCCGTCGTCTAGGGCTTGAAGCAGGGCTTTGCACTGGTTCGCGTCCACGTCGCTCCAGCGCTGCGCCCAGGTCGCCCAGTCATTGCGGATGGCGGCGTCGCGCAGGGTCTTTGCCACCACAACGTCATTGCTACCGGCATCGGCGGCGGCAGACAAGCTGCGGGGCTCGTAGGCGGCAGGCAGGCTGCGGGATTCGTAGGCGGCAGGCAGGCTGCCGGTGCCACTGACCCAGAATGAATTCACGCTAGCCAGGCCGCGGGCAGCTCTTTCGTCGTTGACCGGGTGGGTGTACAGCAGCATCTGCATTTCGTTTTGTAGCCGCCGCAGAACCGCATCACCCGGCATCCAGGCGCTGATCTCACGCCCCGCCACGCGGTCCAGCGAGGCACTGGGCAGTTTCTCGAACAGCGGGCTGGACGCGAGCCAGCGGGTGGGTGCAGCGTATTCAAGTGTGATGCCGTCGCCAGCAAAATACGGTTGCATCGCACCCAGCAGCGCGCGTGATTGTTCCTCCTCAAGGTTCAGCGTGTGCGGGTCGGCCATGGTGATCTGGTCCGCACCCACGTCCCAGTGCGCGGGTGTGACCCAGGCCCAGGCACCGCTGTCGGCACCCGCGCCTGACGGGTTGGCCTCGCTCGCCGCCCAGGCAATGCAACCGTCGGGTGCTGCAAGCCCCAGAGTACCTGCCAGCACCCTTTCGTGCGGTGGCGAGAGGCTGGTTGGGGCCCCCACATCAGTGGCAACAGCCGCCAGCCGTTGCAGCAGCCGTTCCAGATGTGGCAATTGCAGGGAGGGCAAGACCAGTTCGCAGCCGGGCGCGGAGGAGCAGGCGAACGGGATCAGCAGGTGCATGGCGCTATTGTCCGGGAAGAGGTGTAGCAAAAGAGAAGGGTACGCGGGATGCCACAATCTGCACCATGATGACCAACCGTTGCCGATGCCCGTACCCT
>JANOCN010000321.1:0-2122 GCA_031412185.1 Betaproteobacteria bacterium
CCCGCACCGACGACGCTGCCAGCGACGAGCGAATTTGCGGGCTTCCCTGAGCGGTCCGGTGCAGACGGGGCTGACCCACCAACTGTCCGGTTTCACTGAGCACAATCGCCACATGCGGACGGTTGGCCTTGCCGCTTCGGCGCATGACAACCGCGATTTCACCATTGTCGAGGCGCACGTAGGTGCCCGGCGGACACAGACCCACGGCACGTACCAGCGCCGGCCCCACTTCGTCGAGCAGGTCGCCCGATTCGCCCATGATGGAGCGCATGGAGTCGGTCGCGCTACGCCCCGCGCGCGTTTTGCGTGGGCTGATCATGGCGGCGTAGCGGTCCACAATACGCAAAATGCGGGCCAGACGAGCAGCCGGTAGCACGTCCTGGCCGCTGCCGGGGTAGCCGTCTTCGTCATGGTGGCCGGTCACCACGTCCAGCCACAAGTCGTCCAACACACCGATATTGGCCAGCACCATCCCACCCTTCACTGCGTGGGCACGGATGGCGTCGACCTGGGTCGGGGAGGGCGGGTCGAGCTGGCTGGCCAACTGGTCCTGCAATGCCGTCATTGCAATGTTCATCGTCAGCGCCGCGTGCACCAGGCTGTCGCGTTCCTTGGGCTGCAGCGAGAGATCAACCGCCACCAGATGGCTGAGCACCGCACATATCAGCGCGTGCGACGCGCTGTACCCGACCGGTGAATTGCTGGCCAGCTGGAACAGCAAATACAGACCCACATCCGCATCCCGTTGTAACAGCGTTCGCATCCAGCGGTCGTATTGCCAGACCCGCTGTTCGAACTCCTGGATGCTGGCCGGGCTACCCAGAATAACGGCAAGCCCGGCCTCGAGGTCGGACCACAGGCTCAGCAGGTCTTCGTATTCACCTTCGTTTTGAACATTCACATCAGTAACGCTTTTCGAGAACCATCTGCTGGTTACTGCGGGTCATCTGAAAACGGGTGAGGTAGCTGTTGCCCAGGAGCACGTAAGGCATTTCAAACGGTGTCACGATGGCGTCCACATCGTGGACTTCGACATCGTTCAGGCGCACCGACGAGAGCTGAATGCGCCAACCGCGCACTATTCCGTTGGCTGTGGACACCTGGACTTGTTGGCCCTGCTTGTAGTTCAGACCCAGGCGGTCGGCGTCCGGAACACCGATGCCGATCACGGTGGCGCCGGTATCCACCATGAATTGCACCGGCCGCGCGTTGATCAGGCCCTGGGTCATGAAATGCCCTCCCGAACTTGCTGGCAACACGATGCGGGTGCCGGCACCTGGTGCCGCCGGTTTGCCCACGCTGACCGGTGCGTCGCCGACCCGCATGGTTTGGCGTTTGCCGCCGATGTCGATCACCGCGCTGTCGTTCAGGGTCGCAACCACCTTGACACCGCGGAAGGATTCGCCGGGGGCCACTAGTTTAGGCTCGGCCCCATCTACCACCAGCAACGCCTTGTTACCCATCACACCCGACAAAGCGACTGACTGCGCCTGGGCAGCAAAAGCCGCAACCAGCACCAGCAAAACCAGCGGACTGGCACACACTGAGCGGGACCGGGCGGCGCGCACGCGTTCAGTCCCGGAAATTGTTGAAACTCAGGGGCAGATCGGCAATGTCCTTGCGAATAATCGCCATGGCCGACTGCAAGTCGTCGCGTTTTGCGCCATTCACCCGCACCGCGTCGCCCTGTATCGATGCCTGCACTTTCAACTTGCTGTCCTTGATGAGACGCTGGATTTTTTTGGATACTTCGGTCTCGATGCCGTTGCGTACCTTGATGACCTGCTTGACCTTGTCGCCGCCCATCTTCTGTACGTCGCCACGGTCCAGAAAACGCACATCGACGCTGCGTTTGGTGAGCTTGTTGCGCAACACATCCTCGATTTGCCCAAGCTGGAATTCGGCGTCACCGATCAGCGTGATTTCCTTGTCTTTAAGCTCGATGGCGGCAGCCGTGCCCTTGAAATCGAAACGCGTGCCAATCTCCTTGATGGTGTTGTCCACCGCGTTCTTGACTTCCACAAGATTCGCCTCGCAAACAGTATCAAAAGAAGGCATGTCGTTGTCCGTAAATTCAGTCGCCGCACACTGGCCGATGCGACAATCCTGCCATGTTAGTCGA
>JANOCN010000322.1:0-1733 GCA_031412185.1 Betaproteobacteria bacterium
CACACCCGTCTCGGCTTGTTCGCGCGTCCAGGCTCTGGCCTGTTCGCTCAGGCTGATTCCCAGGCCAGGGCGAGTGGGCACCAGCATCCGGCCACCCCGAATCTCCAGGCGCTCGTTGAACAGCGGCTCCAGCCAATCGAAGTGTTCGACCCAGGGTTCGCTCTTGAGGGCCGCAGCCAGATGCACGTGCAGCTCCATCGCGAAGTGGGGTGCCAACATCAGACCGGCGTGTTCGGCCAGGGCGGCTACTTTGAGGAACGGGGTGATACCACCCAGGCGGGGTGCGTCGGGCATCAGGTAGTCGGCTGCGTGGTGGCGGATCAGGTCCCAGTGTTCGGTCGCGCTGGTCAGCATTTCGCCCGTCGCAATCGGTGTGTCGAACTGCAGCGCCAGGGCCGCATGGCCTTCGTGGTCGTAGGCGTCGAGTGGCTCCTCGATCCAGACCAGGTTGAACTGCTCGAATATGCGGCACATGCGCTGCGCGGTTGGCCGGTCCCACTGCTGGTTGGCATCTACCATCAGCGGCATCGCGTCACCCATATGTTGGCGCACAGCTTCGACACGTTGCACGTCCAGCGCCCGGTCGGGCTGGCCCACCTTTAGTTTGATGCCGCCAATGCCACGTTCGCGTGAGGCAGCCGCATTGACCAGCAATTGGTCGAGCGGCGTGTGCAGAAAACCACCCGAGCTGTTGTAGCACTGCACCGAATCGCGGTGGGCGCCCAGCAGCTTGGCCAGCGACAGGCCAGCGCGTCTGGCCTTCAGGTCCCACAAGGCGACGTCAAAGGCACCGATAGCCTGGGTGGCCAAACCGCTGCGGCCCACGGACGCACCGGCCCAGCACAATTTGTCCCAGAGCCGGGCGATATCGCTTGCGTCTTCACCGATCAGCGCGGGAGCGATCTCTTTGGCGTGGGCAAACTGGCCCGGGCCGCCGGCGCGTTTGGCGTAGCTGAAACCCAGTCCTTCGTGGCCATCTGTGGTCTTGATCTCGGCGAACAACATGGCGATTTCGGTCATCGGCTTCTGGCGGCCGGTCAGTACCTTGGCATCGCTGATGGGCGTGGCCAGCGGCAGGTAACACGACGAGAGTCGGATCCAGGCGATGCGGTCGTGTTGGGTCATTCGTGGGTGTCCTGAGCAAACGCTTCGTCCTTGCGGCAACCAGGTGATCGCCGCACGGCATGGCCACCGACCAGCAGATATTCAACCCGTTCGGCCTGGAAGCGCCCCAACGGGTCGAGCAGCGCTGTGGCGCTCATGGTGTGCGGCTTTTGGGGCCGTTCAGCAGGCGCGCCTGATCCAACTGGCGCTGGTCGTCGGTCGTATTGAATAGCCGGTGTGGGGAGCGCATCACTCCGCGCGGCCGTGGTGGCAGCAGCGGGGGCCACATCTGATCCAGCTCGGTGCCGCCACACAGCGCTTCCTCCGGGTCAAGGATAAATTCGCTGCGGTTCTGGTTTCCGACAATACGGGTCATGCGCAGCATCTTAATGCTGCGTAGGGCTCTTCAGGCGGTGGGTACCACGATAGGCAACAATCGTTCAGCCTGGCGGCTTGGGCTGGGTCCGTCGTGGCCGTGCCGGCAAATTGACCCGGACTGTTACCGACCCAACGTATCCATGTGCAACACCGCACGGCGAATCATGTTGCAGAAGTATTCTGCGGCCGGAGTCAGCGGCAGGATGCACGAGTTCTCGCCACGGCAGCGCACGCAGTTCTCGGTTTCCCCT
>JANOCN010000323.1:0-9433 GCA_031412185.1 Betaproteobacteria bacterium
GCAGCTTCTCGCTCACTTTCATGAGGTCGGCCAGGTCGGTAATGTTGTGCTCGGAGATAAGGTTTTCCACCAGCCCGATACGCTCCAGGCGCGAGCCCGCACGCAACGCTTCGCCCACGTCGCTGGCGCTCACCCCGGCCAGTTCGGCGATGGCGGCGTAGGCCTCGGGTGCGTTGTTGACCTTGAACTCCACCAGGATGCTGCGCAGGTCGCGCTGGTAACGTGCCAGCGTGCCGTACAGCAACAAGGCGCGCTCCGCCTTGTTCAGCTGCAGCAAGCCTGCCAGGGCGTCAATGTTTTTCTCGACCAGCGTGGACTGCTTCTTGAGCGCATGGGTGAGCCAGTCGCCGGTGGCTGCCAGCAAGGAGATCAAGTCTTTGGGTTGGTCTTTGGCGTATTCATCGAGGTAGAAAAATAGCGTGCCTTCTTCGTAGGGACCGCGCCAGATGCCGTGACGCGCCAGAAACCCGGTATCGGTCAGTGCCTCATGCCCGCGCCAGCTTTCGTTGGTGGCGCAGCGCCGGGTCAGAAATTCCCGCACGCGTGCCAGCACCGACACCGGCCAGACCAGGTGGCGGCCGGCCAATACAACCACACTGTTGAGGTCGCGCCGCACATTGAAGTTGGACCCGCGCCGCGCCGCCAACGTCAGCACAAAGTGCGAACACATCAAATCCATTACGGGGGCGTCGCCCAGGCCCGGCGGGGCAAGTACACGCCCACCCGACAATTCGGTAACCAAACGCTTGACCATCAAACGCCTCCAACACCGGTGGTGAACCTGCAGGAACACACGTTCTTGTTTACCATAACGCAGAGTAAGGCCGGATGGAAGACCTTGTGGCGAAAAAGTGGATTCGCCGCGCCCCGGCCTGCCCCGTATCCGCTAAGCTGGCGAGAATGTTTACAACAACTGTAGGCGCCGCTCTGGCACAAGCTTGCCGTTGGGCTCCAGCGTTTCCCTCGCGGGTCGGCGTGTAGATGCGTTGGGTAGTGCGTCTGTTCGCGCTGTTGGTGCTAGCCGTGCCAGTGGCGCTGGCGGCTGTGGTGATGCTGGCGCTGGACCACAAGCCACTGGTCGCGGGGGAGGTGGCGCTCACACCGGCCCATATCGAACGGGCCAAGCGCTTGCTGTCACGCAACGACCCGCGCCGCATGCGGCCCGGCGTGTTGCGTACTTTGGCCATCTCCCAGGAAGATCTGGAGATTGCGTGCAACTACCTGATTGCGCGTTATGCCAGCGGTGCTGCTCGTATTACCCTGCAGGAGGGCACAGGTGCGGTCCGTGCGACGTTCGAGCTGCCGTCGAATCCATTCGGTCGTTATGTCAATATTGACGCAGAGCTGGTTCAGACCGAGCACCTGCCCCGGGTCGCGCGCCTGCGGTTTGGTCAGCTGCCGGTACCGGTTTTTGTTGGCAACTGGTTGGTGAGAGACCGGTTTGCGCGCCTGCAGGCCAGCGCAGACCTCGGCGCTGCAGCAGACACCATTAAGCATGTGCGGGTCAGCGACGGTTTGCTGAGTATCGTTTTTGTATGGAGCGAGGCCGCCGAGGGACAAATCAAAGCGGCGCTGGTTCCTTCCGACGAGCGCGGCCGCTGGCAGGTGTACCAGGCCCGTTTGGCCGAGCTGACCAGGCAGCCCGGGCCATCGCGCGAGCTGCCGCTGGACGCCTTGCTGGTGCCGCTACTGGAACTCGCAACGCAGCGCGCGGCTGCCAATAGCAGCCGGGCGATGGTGGAGAACCGCTCTGCTTTGATCGTGCTGGCGTTCTACATTAATGGCAAGGGCCTGGCGGCGCTTGTGCCCGCCGCCCGTGACTGGCCGGTACCTGCGCCACGGAGGGTAATCCTGGCCGGGCGGACCGACTTCCCGGAACATTTTGCCGTGTCGGCCGCGCTCGCCGCAACCGCTGGCAGCCCCTTGGCCGACGCAATGGGACTTTACAAGGAGGTAGACGACGCGCGGCGCGGCAGCGGATTCTCGTTCAGCGACATAGCGGCAGACCGTGCAGGTACCCGATTTGGCGAACTGGCGGCAGGCAGTGCCGATGGTGCCGCGAAGTTGTCGCGGGCGCTCTCCAAAGGATTGCGCGAGGGCGACCTGCTGCCCGAAGCCCGTGACTTGCCGGAGTTTATGGCCGAGGCTGAATTCAAACGCCGTTACGGTGGCATCGGGCAACCGGCTTACCTGCAGATGGTGGCCGAGATCGAGCGGCGCATCGCGGCCTTGAATCTGTACCGCTCTGTACCTGCAACCGGGCCGCTAAAATGAAAGGTCTTTCCCCGCAACTGCTGCCCAAGGAATACCATGTCCGCGCCTCCTACCTCCCACGACACCGAGCCCGTTGACGCGGTCGAGAAAATTGTTCCGCTCATGCCTATCGTGCTACCTGTCGCGGGCGCTGTGCTGATATTTTTGCTCGCGTTTATTGCGGTTTTCATGGCCTGAGCGCGAGGCGAAATCCAGTACACCCACGCGTTCGATTGACTCGCACGCTCTGATTTTTAGCGCCTTGCCGTACCTGCAGGTGGCGCGGCCTCAGGCGGCCCAGGCAAAGCCGCCGCATAAACCCATGCAAGTTTTGCATATCTTTTGGCTGTAATCGCTCGGTAACTTGCGGCTCCGTTCATAAAATCATTTGTCAGCCGATTGGCGTTGTGTGCGAAACCCGCACTGCGCCGGACCCTTCGTGCGACCCGCATGGAGAACGGAGCAGCAAGCTTACAGCGTTGTGCGGGAGGTCGGCGGCGCCTATTTCGCAGATTGGCCGGTGAGTCATCTTCTCAAAGTGAATGCCCATTGCGCGGCGTGGCCATGCCCACGCGCCCGCCTCCTTTGAAAAGACGATTTTTACTTTGAGGGAGCTGGAACCATGGATTCAACCGCAGAACAGGATATCGACATCAGCGCGCCGGGTTATGTGAAGCACCAGGCGCTGCTGGCATGGGTTTCGCAAATGGCAGCCCTGACCAAACCGGACCGCGTGGTCTGGTGTGATGGGTCGGACCAGGAGTACCGGCAACTGTGCCAGCAATTGGTGGATGCCGGCACCTTTCGCAAGCTCAACCCGGTCAAACGCCCCAACTCGTTTCTGGCCTGTTCGGACCCGAGCGATGTTGCCCGTGTGGAAGATCGCACCTATATCTGCTCTGCCAGCAAGGAAGATGCCGGCCCCACCAACAACTGGATGGCGCCCGCCGACATGCGCGCGCTGCTGCAACACGGCAAGGCCGATGGCAGCGCCGCCTTGTTTGACGGTTGCATGCGCGGGCGAACGATGTATGTTGTGCCTTTTTCGATGGGCCCACTGGGCTCGCACATCTCGCACATCGGGATCGAGTTGTCGGACAGCCCCTATGTCGCCGTGAACATGAAGATCATGACGCGGATGGGCCGCGCGGTGTTTGACGTGCTTGGCACCGATGGCGCGTTTGTGCCCTGTATGCACAGCGTGGGCGCACCACTGGCGCCAGGCCAGGCCGACGTCAAGTGGCCATGCAACAAAACCAAGTACATCGTGCATTACCCGGAAACCCGCGAGATCTGGTCGTATGGCTCTGGTTACGGTGGCAATGCGCTGCTCGGCAAGAAGTGTTTTGCGCTGCGTATCGCGTCCAACATGGGCCGTGCCGCTGCGCGTGGCGCGACTGGTGCGCCGGGCTGGCTGGCCGAACACATGCTGATCCTGGGCGTGACCAACCCGCAAGGCAAAAAGTACCATGTGGCGGCGGCTTTCCCCAGAGCCTGTGGCAAGACCAATTTCTCGATGCTGGTGCCTCCGACCGGTTTCGATGGCTGGAAAGTCACCACCATCGGCGATGACATCGCCTGGATCAAACCCGGTGCAGACGGCAAGCTGTATGCCATCAACCCCGAGGCTGGTTATTTTGGGGTCGCGCCGGGCACCAATCTGTTGACCAACCCGAATTGCATGGCCAGCCTGGACCATGACGTCATCTTCACCAATGTGGCTTTGACCGACGATGGCGATGTGTGGTGGGAAGGCATGGAAAAAGACACCGGTGCCATGCCGGCGCATCTGATCGACTGGCAAGGCCTGGACTGGACGCCCGAGATCGCCCGTTTGACCGGTGTGGACGGCAAAGTCCGGCCGGCGGCGCACCCGAATGCCCGTTTCACCGTAGCTGCCACCAACAACCCGGCGCTTGACAGCGCCTGGGACGACCCGGCCGGTGTGCCCATCGATGCGTTCATTTTTGGTGGCCGCCGCTCCACCACGGTGCCGCTGATCACCGAGGCGCGCAACTGGGTGGAGGGCGTTTACATGGCCGCCACCATGGGGTCGGAGACCACCGCTGCGGCTGCCGGCCAACAAGGCGTGGTGCGGCGTGACCCGTTTGCCATGCTGCCGTTCATGGGTTACAACATGAGCGACTATTTCCAGCACTGGCTCACCATGGGCGAGAAGCTGGCCGCATCCGGCGCGCGCCTGCCCGCGATCTACACCACCAACTGGTTCCGCAAAGGCCCGGACGGCAAGTTCGTCTGGCCGGGTTATGGCGAGAACATGCGTGTCTTGAAGTGGATGATCGACCGCATCGAAGGCACCGGCAACGGCCAGGAGCATGTATTTGGCATCAGCCCGGCCTATGAAGACCTCAACTGGACCGGGTTGGACTTCACCTCCGAACAATTCCGAACGGTCACCAGCATTGACAAGGCCGCCTGGCAGGCGGAGCTGAAACTGCATGCCGACCTGTTCCAGCAACTTGCCTACCATCTGCCCAAAGAGTTGCAGGAAACCAAGGCGCGCATCGAGACGCGCCTGGCGGCTTGAAAGAGCTGCTAGCGCAGACAAACCACCCGCAGGCGCGCTTGGACCAGGCGGGGGTAGTTTGCCGGATTGATCTTCGCAGAGGATACTCTGGTGCGCGCTAAAGAGATCCTCCGTCGAACCAGTCAAGGAGTACTGCATGGCCACCGGTCCCGTTTTCATACCAGACAAGACCCCTGATTTACGCAGCTGCTCGCGCACCCGGTGGGGCAATGGTGTTGACATTCTCTCCAGCACTTTGAGGTCCATGCTGGGCGCTAACTGTCCGGATGGCGATTCGGGCAGTTATGTGGCCACCGCAGAGTCCAAGGGTAGCAATTCATGGGTGGTGCGGTTACACCATGTCAATGGCAGCGGTCAGGCCGATGGCGTGGCTATTCTGGCCAGTGCCAGCGGCGTGTGGTACTACAGCGTGCAGATTGTGCCTTCGGACAACCAGACTTGCATCGTGATCTGGACCCACCCGACGTACCAGTCGCATCTTCTCGCGCAACGTTTTGACAGAACCTGCTCGCCTGTGTGGTCGGCACCCGTGCAATTGGCTGCACCTGCAGGTGGCTTCCACTCTCTGGACGCCAAGTCTGATGGCAGTGGCGGTGCCGTCGTCGCCTTCAACCGCCCCGGGCTCAATGGCGTCAACCGCTCCGACTTGCGCGTGCAGCGCGTCAACGCAGCAGGGGTACTGCAATTTGGTGCCAGCGGTACGCAGGTCACTGGTTCGGTGGCCAACGTAGCCGATTATCCGGTGGCGCTGGCCGTTGCCAGCAGCTCGATTGGTCTGGTCTGGCAGAGTTTTGCTGGCAATGCGCCGTTGCCCGTCTCGGCGTGCTGGCTGGACATGGCGGGTCAAGTCACGACGCCACCGTTTGTAATTGGCAGCGTGCTGGAGACTTGGGGCGATCTGGCCGTCCGCCGGGTGGTAGTTGATCCCGCAGGCGCTCTGTACGTGGGCCTCTCCACATTCAACGCTCCGCTCAGGGTGCTGCGCCTGGATGCCAACGCCGCGACGCCGATCTGGACACACACCGGGCCGATGCTGGCGTCGGTTGACGCCTATGCGCTGGCCAGCGACGGTGACGGCGGCGTGCTGATTGCCTGTCTAAACGCTACCGGTACCGTCAGCCTGCAACGGCGCACGAAGGCGGGCATAGGCGTGTACTCCAACTCGGGGGCCAGCGCCATTGCCAGCATTTCAACCACCAATCGACCCGCCATACCGGTATGGGCATGGGCTCGGGTATTGACCGTTGCAAGTCGAGGCCAGGGCGGTGCGCTTTTGACATTTCAAGACGGCAGCGCAGGCACTGAGCGCCTCATGGCCTGGTGCTGCGACGCCAACGGCATGGGTGTTGCGAGACCGCAGGCCATTGGTGGTGGCGCTGGTGCGCAGGGTATGGCCCTGATGCATGTTTCGGACAACGACTCTGTCAATCTGGCATGGCTGGGCGATAGTGGATCGCAGGGCAGCCTTGTCGCGGCACAAAAACTCGGGTGCTGTCCGCCGGGCGTACCCACCGGACGTTTTGTCGAGCGTTTCCCCAATATCAAATGCGCGATTCCGTTCGACTTTCCAAAACAGCTACCCGGAGTTTTTCAGGTGTTGCTCACTTGTGGAGGCAAAAACTGGCGCGGCGGCCTCTTGCCGATCCCGTTCCTGTATGGAGCGCCAGGATTGGGTTTGCCCGGTGCCCTGGGCACACACGGCGTACCCGCGCCAGATTGGGTTCGCTTATCACTGCGCGGCGTGCCTGAATACGTGCGTCTGGAATTGCGCAGCCACAAGAATACGCGGGTGGCGGTGGCCGAGGTCGTCAGTGGCCCGGACCGGTCAGCACCTGCGCTGCGCCTGCTCGACTTCAAACCCAAGGCAAATCTGTCGTATGTGTTGATATTCGTCGCAACCGGCAAGGCGCTCGAGACAGTGCAATTCCAGGTTGGCATGGACGTGGCATTTGGCGACGGCAAGATGCCGCCTTCCATGCCGACCCATCTTCCAGGGCCAAAGGCTGGCAAGAAATCCAAGGCCAACAAGTAGCGCAGTAAGGCCTGCCGGGCGCCGTCGCCGACCTGCGCCGTCGGTCAATCAGGCAAATACTGCAGGTGCGCTGGCAGGCCGACTAGCGGCGTGGTCCGGAAGTTGTTGTGTCTGCCTTGGTACGTAGCATTGAAGGTGCCCACCGGATGGCGCGCCAGCCAGGCCCTGCCCAAGGCCTGGTCCATCAAGCGAGAGTCGGCTTCAGCACGCCCCTGTGCGGCTTCGATGTCGGCCATCAGCGCAGGGTTGTTTTTGGCGACGGCGATCAGGTATGCGTCGGCATTTCGCAGTGTGCGCTGTTTTGTCCAGTCGCTGACCATTTGGTTAAACCGCATTGCCGCACCGCGCATTGCAGCGAGAACTTCGCCACCATCCGCGCGCACGGGAGGGGTGTGCGGCGACTGGCCGTTTGGGGGGTTCGAGACGAGGGTGGAAAACCGGCTTGACATGGAAGATAGTAGTAGTGGTTGCATAGACAAGCATCTTCGCTTGTGACCAGATAGGTTGCGCCAATGCATACATACCCAATCGAAAGCTGATGCCCAAATACATTCGCCCAGTGAAATCTACTGGGCGCAAGAAACTAGGCCGTGGCCCTTTCGTTCAGAAAAACCTTGTTGGCACCACGCGCTGGTTAGGCTGGTCGGCAAAAGGCCAATGTGGCTGCGGCAGACCCGCGTCGAGTGCCTCGCGTTCGGCGCGCAGGCGGGCGGCTTGAATGTCCGCCATGAAGCGCGGGTCTGACTGTGCCACCGACCAGACGCGTTCGTCCGCCAGGCGCTGTTCGGCGGCTAGCGACCAGGCCTGCAGTGTGGCGCCGAGCTTGTCGGTCCAGCGCCGGGTGGCTTCGGCGAACAATGCCACAGAAGCAAAGACGAGGGCCCACAGCACCACCCAGGCCAGCAGAATATGGCCCTCGGCCCAAATGCTGACAATCTGGTCGGCAACCACCAGCAAGGCTGATACGGCACCGGCAGCCAGCAGTGCGACGAGGCCGCGCGTGCCTTTGAACGCAAGCCCTGCCCGTTGTACCGCTGCCACTGCCACCTGCAATCGCGCTACACCCTGGTGCTCGACCGGATAATCGGGATTTATAAATGACGTCATGGTTTCCCCCTTGTGTTGATGCAAACAAGTTTGATTGCATGTTTTATATTAGGGATAACACTAATGTGATTCAAGTTTATGTTAGTGATGACTGCTATTCACTCTTGTGATGAGTTGGACGGGTAATGAAGCCATTGGCGCACCCAAACTTCCGCACGCTCGACCTGAACCTTCTGCGTGTGTTCGACGAAGTCATGTCAGAGCGCAGCCTGACGCGCGCCGCCCGCAACCTGGCGTTGACCCAGCCGGCCGTCAGTAACGCCCTGCGCCGGCTGCGCGAAACGCTGGGCGACGAATTGGTGCGCCGCAGTGGGCAAGGCATGGAACCCACGCCCCGGGCGCTGACGCTGTGGCCAGCCGTGCGCGACGCGCTGCGGCAGTTGCAGCAGTCGCTGGCACCGGACAGTTTCGCGCCGGCCGAGGCCGACAACACCTTCGTCCTGGCCATGGCCGACGCCACAGCGGCGGAGCTGGTGCCACGGCTGGTGGATATTCTGGAGGCCGAAGCCCCGGGCGTATCACTGCGCGTTGTGCCGCTCACGACACGTGACCCGCGCAAGCTGCTGGACGACGAGGTGATCGACGTCGCCGTCGGCTACTTTCCCTCTGTGCTGGCCGATCTCACGGCGCGCGCGCAGGTTGGCAAAGCAGTGGCCTTTGCCCACCAGCGACTGTACGACGGCGAATACGTCTGCGTCATGCGCCAGGGCAACCCCCTCGCGAGCGGCCCGTTGACGTTGAACCGTTTCTGCGCCGCACGGCATCTGTTGGTGAGTTTCAGCGGGCGACCATTCGGGTTCATCGACGAAAGCCTGGCCAGCCTCGGGCGCGAACGGCGCGTTGTGCTCACGGTCAACCAGTTCTTCACGGCCGGGCGCGTAGTGGCCAACTCGAACCTGCTGACCGTGTTGCCGCGCCACTTCGTTGGCGTAACCGGCATTGCGGATGCACTGGTACTGCGCGACCTGCCATTCGAGGTGCCCACGGTGCATGTAGACACTTTGTGGCACAGCCGCCAGGAGCAAAGCAGCGCACACCGCTGGCTGCGCCAGGCCATCCGCCGCTGCGTACCAGACGACGCCAGATCCTGACCGGCAACCCTGCCCGGCCCGGCAACCGCCCGAAACGCCATTCTCCATGAAGATTCAGCTACTCTCCGACCTGCATCTCGAAGTCCACCCCCACTTGCGGCCGCCCGCCGCCAAGGGGGCGGATGTGCTGGTGCTGGCAGGCGATATCGGTTCCTACCAAACCGGGTCGCAACTCGTCGATAGCGACTTTGGCCTGGCGCGTTTTTCGCCAATGCACGGCTGGCCCACACCGGTATTCTTCTTGCCGGGCAACCACGAATACGACATGCTGGATTTTGATGTTGCCCACGGGCGGCTGCGCGATACCTGCGAGCGCCTGGGGATGGTCTGGCTGGAACGCGAGGTGGTGTTTCTGCAGGGCGTACGTTTCGTCGGCACCACCTTGTGGAGCGATTTCGACGC
>JANOCN010000324.1:0-4533 GCA_031412185.1 Betaproteobacteria bacterium
GAACTCACTGCATTCGCTTCGCTCTCTCCGTTCAGACAACCGCAGCGAGTCAGATTACGAAGCGCGCTTCGCGCGCCGACCCCAGAGCTCCGCTCCTCGCCGCCACAGAAATCGCCCCCGCCAGATACCGCCTGCCACGACGGGGTGATGTTGGCCACTGCGCTCACCGCAAACATCAACCACCCTTCAGCAAAGCTGCGCTCGGACAGGCTGCGGCGCGCCTCTTCGGCGCCGAGAAGCACAGGGCGCGTGGCTGCGCGCGCAGCGCGCTTCGTGGACTGACTCATCGCGGCTGTTTGAACGTAGAGAGCGCAGCGAACGAAGTGAGTTCCGCGATGTGGCCATGCGACCGAGCATCGCTGGGGAGTCGGCGCAAAGCGCCGACCGCCGAAGTGAAGCGCCGCGGCCTGTCTGGGCGCAGCTTTGCCGCGCGGACAGACGAGCGCGCCCGCCAACAGCCCGTGCGTGAGTGCCGGAAGCAGCCGCACCTCACCGATACCCACAAGCCACCTCGCCCAGCTCCACATACACCGTCTTCAACTGTGTGTAGTGGTCCAGCGCGGCCATGCTGTTCTCGTGGCCGATGCCGGACTCGCCGGCGCCGCCAAATGGCATCTCGATGGGTGTTACGTTGTAGTTGTTGATCCAGCACAGGCCGGCCTTGAGCTTGGCTGCCACGCGGTGCGCACGCGCCACGTCGCGCGTGAACACACCGGCGGCCAGGCCAAAACGGCTGGCGTTGGCGCGTGTGATCGCTTCGGCCTCGTCGTCGAACACCAGCATCGCCAGCACCGGCCCGAAGATCTCTTCGCGCACGATCCGCATCGCATCCGTGCAATCGGCAAAAATCGTCGGTGCCACGAAGTGGCCACCCGGCAAACCCGCCACGTCCACACGGTGCCCGCCCGCCACGAGTGTTGCGCCCTCCGCCACACCACTGGCGATGTAGTCCATCACCTTGTCGGCATGCGCGCTGGAGATAAGTGCGCCCACTTCCGTTACCGGGTCCATCGGGTCACCTAAACGTAGCATGGCTGTGCGTTGCTTTAGCCGGGCCAGAAAGCGATCTGCCAGGCCACGCTGCACAAACACGCGAGTGCAATTGGTGCACACCTCGCCCTGGGTGTAAAAGTTGCCCATCATGGCGGCGGCCACGGCCTGCTCCAGGTCGGCGTCGTCGAACACCAGCAGCGGTGACTTGCCGCCCAGCTCCATGGTCACACGTTTGAGTGTGCCGGCTGCCGTCTGCATCACGTTCTTGCCGGTGGCTACCGAGCCGGTCACCGACACCTTGGCCACACCCGGATGTGCGGCCAGCAACGCGCCGGTGGGGCCACGGCCTTGCAGCACATTGAACACACCCGGCGGAACACCGGCCTCCAGATAAATCTCTGCAAGCTTCACGGCCGTGGATGGTGTGAGCTCGGAGGGTTTGAAGATCATGGCGTTGCCCGCCGCGAGCGCTGGTGCCGATTTCCAGCACGCAATCTGCAGGGGATAGTTCCAAGCGCCGATGCCCACACACACCCCCAGCGGCTCGCGGCGGGTGTAGGCGAAAGCGTTTTTGAGCGGATACTGCGCGCCGGCAAGTGTGGCTGCAGCACCGGCGAAATATTCAATGCAGTCGGCACCGCTGTGCACGTCCACCACCAGGGCTTCCTGCAACGGTTTGCCGCAATCCGCCACCTCCAGCGCGGCCAGTTCCGCGTTGCAGCTGCGCAGCAACTGCGCGGCGCGATGCAATATGCGGCCGCGTTCGGTGGCCGTCATGGCGGACCAAATCTCGAAGCCGCCTTGTGCTGCAGCGACTGCGGCGTCCACGTCGGCGCTGGAGGCGTCACGCACGCCACCGATCAGGTCACCGGTGGCGGGGTTGAGGTTGTCGAAACGCTCGCCGCTGCCGACTGAGCGTTTGCCGTCCACGAAACCGGGGATCGTTGGTGCATCCATCGCCATGTCCTTGGTGATCCTGTCAGCGCTTCAGAGCTGCGGTAACTTCCGCCAGCCCGTCCTGGCCGTCAAAGGTCTTGACGCCAGCCAGCCAGGGCCCGATCAGCGACAGGTTGCGCTTGAGAAAGTTGCGCGCCGCCACATTGGGTTTGACCCGCTCCATGATCGGCCCCATCACCTGGCTCTCCATGTCGGTGCTGAACTGCAGGTTCTTCAGAAACGCGGCAACGTTCGGGCAACGCGCCTCGTAGGTGTTGGGCACAGCGGTGTGCACGCGGGCTTCGCCAAGATTGGGGCCAAACACTGCATCGCCACCGGCCAGGTAACGCAGCTTGAACTGGATATTCATCGGGTGCGGCTCCCAACCCAGAAAGACGATGGGCTTCCTGCCCAGCACCGCGCGGTGGGCCTGGGTCAACATACCGGTCTCTGACGACTCCACAAGCTGAAAGTTCTTCAACCCAAACGCACCCTCGCGGATCATCCCGGCTATCAGAGCATTGCCGTCACTGCCAGGCTCGATGCCGTGGATCTTTCCCTGCAGGTCTTTCTCGAAACGGGCGATATCGGCAAAGTCCCGCAGCCCCTTGTCGTACAGGTACTGCGGCACCACCAGCGAATACCTGGCACCGACCAGATTGGCCGGCTCCAGCACCTTGACCTGCCCGGCCTGGATGAAGGGCTGGGCCACTGCCACCATGTGCGGAGTCCAGTAACCGAGGAACACATCGAACTGCCGGTTCTTGAGCCCGGCAAACGTGATCGGCAGCGACGCCATGGTCACCACCGGTTGGTAGCCAAGACCCTCCAGCACCACGGATGCCAGGCCGGTGGTTGCAGCCACATCGCTCCAACCCACATCGGCAAAACGCACGCTGCGACAACTCGGGTCTTCTACCGCTGCGACCGGTAACCAGAGGCTAGCCAGGGCCAGCCCTGCAGCCGCCAGTTTCCATTGCATAGTTACCTCTCTGTTGTGCACACCGCGTTTCCGCCAGACCGGCGATTTTACGAGGGCAGCGCCGGGATATTGCCCCCAACCCTGGCTTCGCCAGGCCCCCCGAGGGGGTGCAGTCGTTCTTGGGGCGGCCCGGCGAACGACTCGGGCGCTTCGCGCCGCGACGCGCGCCTGCCACGCGTAGACGACTCGTTGTGGATCACCACGCGCTCAGGCAAAGTGACTGCCTCCCGCAAGCGCTGATAGGGCGCGGTGAGGTGCGGAATGGCCATGGCTTCGACAAAAAACTCCTGAAAACGCGGCTCTACCGCCGTCTCGATTTTCTCTACGCGGCGCACGAGCTGCTCGATCTCGCGCCGCGAACGCTGGTCCAGCAGGGCGATCCGTGCGCCAGTGCCTGCAGCATTACCGGCCGAACTAACGTGGTGCAGCGCACAGTCCGGAATCATGCCCAGCACCATGGCATATTTCACGTCGATGTGGCTGCCAAAGGCACCCGCCAGACGGATGCGGTCGACCTTGTCCACACCCATACGTTCCATCAGCAGGCGCACGCCGGCATACAACGCGGCCTTGCCAAGCTGGATTGCGCGCACGTCGTTCTGTGTGACCTTGATGGCGCGTGCACCGTTTCCTGCGGGGCATATTTCGTACGAAAAAGTGCGCCCGTCGGGCTGGATTCGCGGGTTGCGCGCGGCTAGTTCGCCGTTGATGACGCCATCATGGCGGATCACACCGGCCAGGTACAACTCGGCCAGGATTTCAATAATGCCCGACCCGCAAATGCCGGTGACACCGGTGGCCGCCGTGGCTTTGGCAAAACCGGGATCGTCGGACCACAGGTCACAGCCGATTACCTTGAAGCGCGGCTCCAGCGTGGCCGGGTCGATACGCACACGCTCAATCGCACCCGGTGCCGCGCGCTGGCCACAACTGATTTGCGCCCCCTCGAACGCCGGGCCGGTGGGGCTGGAGCAGGCCAGCACACGCTAGTTGTTGCCCAGTACGATTTCTGCGTTGGTGCCCACGTCGACCAGCAAGGTCACCTCTTCGGAGAGGTCGGGGCGTTCGGCCAGCACCACACCGGCAGTGTCGGCGCCTACATGGCCGGCAATAGACGGCATCACATAGATGCGCGCATTGCGGTGGATCGCAAAATCGATTTCCACCGCCCACAAAGTGATGGCACGGTCGGTCGCCAGCGCAAACGGTGCACCGCCGAGTTCAATCGGGTTGATGCCCAGCAACAGGTGGTGCATGATGGGGTTGCCGACAAACGTAGCTTCCAGGATGTCCGTCGCCGATATGCCGACCTGCTGCGCCACGTCGGTCGCGAGTTCGTTGATCGCGCCGCGCACGGCGGTGGTCATCTCTTTCTCGCCGCCCGGGTTCATCATCACGTACGACACCCGGCTCATCAGATCTTCGCCGAAACGTATCTGCGGGTTCATGATGCCAGCCGCACCCACCACTTCGCCGGTGGCCAGGTTACACAGGTGCGCAGCGATGGTGGTCGAACCCACGTCAATCGCAATACCGTAGGCATGTTCACGAAAGCCCGGCCACACGGCAATTATCTGGCTCTCGCCGTGTACCGCCACGGTAACCTTCCAGTCGCCTTTTCG
>JANOCN010000325.1:0-6672 GCA_031412185.1 Betaproteobacteria bacterium
GCTCCCGCTGCAACGCCCGCGCCTGCCGCTGCGCCTGCTGCGGTCGTCGAAGCCGTCAAGGATGCAGCTTCTGCTGCCAGCGGCGCCGCATCTGCAGCCACCGGGGCTGCCTCGGCCGCAGCCGGTGCCGCAGCATCGGCAACGGACGCCGCCAAAGCAGCCGCCGACGCTGCAGCAGCCGTAGTCAAGAAACCCTGATTCGCTTTCAAAAGCGCGCACAAGAAGCCACCGCGAGGTGGCTTCTTGCTTTGGCAGCTTGTTCCGCCTGCTTTAGCCCGTAGCCGTTTGAGCCCGATCCGGTCACAGCCCGATCCAGTCGGTGCCATGAACGGCATCGGCAATGCCCACTCTGGCTGCGTCCCATCCAAGCGCTTCGGCCAACGCGTCCGACGCGAGGTGCGGGCGGTTGTTCTGCAAGCTCAGGTGCGCCGCAACTACTGTCTTTAACCGGGGATGACAGACTGCACGTGCGATAGCCGCAGCACTTGCGTTCGACAGGTGTCCATAGTTGCCACCCACCCGTTGCTTCAGAAATGGGGGATAGGACGACGCAGCAAGCAGTTCCGGCGCGTGGTTGCATTCAAGCAACAGGGCGTCGCACCCGCTTAACTGCTCAAGCACGTGGGCGGTAGCGTGACCCAGATCGGTTAGCACCCCCAAGCGAACCGCGCCATCCGAACAGTGCAGTTGCAATGGCTCGCGCGCATCGTGCGGCACTGTGAACGGGGACACCCACATCTCGCCCAGGTCAATGACTGCACCATCGACCGCCGGGCACCAGAGCCCGTCGAAATCCGGGCTGCCGATGGCGCTGAAAGTGCCTGAACTCATCCACACCGGAATCCGCTGGCGCAACGCCCAAGCCTGGGCACAGCCGATATGGTCGCCATGTTCGTGGGTGATGAATATTGCGTCAATATCGCGGGCAGCCAACCCGGCGCGTGCGAGCCGCTGGTCAAGCTGCCTGAGCCCGAGCCCGCAATCGATCAGCAGGCGTTTCGTACGCAGGCCATTGGAGGCCTCTACGACGGTCGCATTGCCCGTGCTGCCGCTACCCAGGCTCCTGAAGCGCAGCATGCGAGACCGGCGGATAAATTCCTACTTCAGGTCTTCCACAATTACATTGACGATGCGCTGTGCGTTGGCGGAGGCGTCCGGGGCTCCCGTGGCATTGAGCACGGATACCACAGTCGACTCGTTTTGGCTGCGCACCACTACGCGGTACTTCACCGGCGCATTGCTCTTGGTGGCACCGCCAAACAGCTTGGACAGGAATCCGGGTTCGGCCTTGTCCGGATTGGGCTCCACGTAGCGCACGAAGTAGGTACCCTGGCTGCGATCCCGATCTTCCACAGTGAATCCGGTGCGGTCGAGCGACAGGCCAACGCGCCGCCAGGCTCTATCGAACCCCTCGTCGATCAGCACCACCGGCTGGCCATTCACCGCCGATGCGCGCGAGACCGATTTGCCGCTACTGGCGGCCGCCACCGCTTTGGCCTGCTCTTGTGTGACACCCAGCTTGACCATCAGGCGCCGCAGGAATTCGGTTTCGAGCTCGGGGTCGGCCGGGCGCGGCTGCCACACCGTGCCGCTGTCTTTGGTGGACTGCACGGCGTTGCCAGAGGGATAGACCTCGACCATGCCCCGGTGGCTGATATAGATCTCGGTATCGCCGGAGGGTGTGCGCTCAAGTCGCGTTCGGAATTTGTCGCGCTCTGCCGTGGAGTAAAGCGAATCGAGCAATTTGCCGAGCGAGTTTCGAATGAAGTCCTGTGGAATTTTGGCCCGGTTTTCGGCCCAATCTGTCTCCATGATGCCCAGGTTGTTCTGGTCCAGCGCCAGCAGGAAACCATTCTCCTGCCAGAAATCCCGCACGGGATCCCAGAGCTGGTCTGCCGGGCGCTTTACCACCAGCCACCGCTGGTTGCCCGCGCGTTCGATGCGCACGTCGGCAAGCGCGGCCACGGCCACCGGCACCGATTGTGATACCTGTCCGAGCTGGTAAGACGATGCGGTAACCGCGCCGCCGGGTATGGCATAACGGTTGTCGCGCGATAGCTGGGTCAGGTCGGGAGGCACGGCAAGGGAGGGTGCCTTGGACGCACTCTTGTAATCTACCTTGTCGGTCTCCAGCACCGAGCAGGCTGAAAGCGCCAGCGTCAGGCCGAGTAGGGCCAGTTTAGAAATTGGATTCACCGATGTGTCCTTGGGGGTATTGAAGGGGGTATTTATGGATAGGAGGTCGTCAGACCAGGCCGCTGGCGCGTAATGCGCCGTCTACTACCGCTTCATATTCCTGGTCAAGCCGGGTCATTGGCAACCGCAGCGTGCCACCGCACAGGCCCATCCGCTGCATTGCCCACTTCAGCGGAATCGGGTTGGCCTGAACAAAAAGCCCCTTGTGGATGGGCATCAGCTTGAGTTGTATCTCCATAGCGCGCCTGCGATCGCCGGAGATTGCCGCGACACACAACTCGTGCATGAAGCGGGGGGCAATATTCGCCGTCACGCTCACGTTACCCTGGCCGCCGCACAACATCAGCGCTACTGCGGTAGGGTCGTCGCCGGAATACACCGAAAAGCCTTGGGGCACATCGCGGATCAGCCACTGGGCGCGCTCGATATTGCCAGTGGCTTCCTTGATGCCCACAATGCCGGGCACCTGCGCCAGCCGCAGCACGGTCTCGTGCGCCATATCGGCCACGCTGCGCCCGGGTACGTTGTACAACACCATCGGCAAGTCCACGGCTTCGGCGATTGCCTTGAAGTGCTGGTACTGGCCTTCCTGTGTCGGTTTGTTGTAGTAGGGCACGACCTGCAAGTGGCAATCGGCACCCACCTCGCGCGCGAACCGGGTAAGGTCTATCGCCTCCGCCGTGGAATTGGCACCGCAGCCAGCCATCACCGGCACGCGGCCTTTTGCCTGCTCCACCGACACACGGATGATTTCGCAATGCTCCTGCACGCTGACCGTGGGCGATTCACCGGTGGTCCCGACCACACCGATACAGTCGGTCCCCTGGGCGATGTGCCAGTCGATCAGCTTGCGCAGCGTGGGATAGTCCACGCTGCTGTCCTCATGCATCGGCGTGACGAGCGCCACGATGCTGCCAGTAATAGGAGTCATAACCGCAGTAAAAAACCGGAATCCAGCATTCTACCCAGTCACCCGAGGGGATAACGTGGCGGATGCCCAAGATTCAGGGGGCTCTCAGCTCGATCGGCGGCTGCCCGAACCGCCGCAATCCGCTGCACAAACCGGTCCGGGTCCGTACAAAAACCGTCTTCGTAGGCCACCACCCGCAAGCCACTGCAGGCACGCAACAACTCTCCAGGGACGAGCAGGAAATCGGGTCGTGCGGGTTTGCCCACACTGGCATTGCCAACGGCGAAGGTCTCGTAGAGCAGCACCCCGTCCGGTGCCAGACTTTGTACGATGGTTGACAACAACGGTCGCCACAGATAGTTGGTTACCACGACAGCGGCGAACTGCCTGGGCTGCATGCCGTCAAGCAGGGGCCAGGGCGCATTCTCCAGGTCGGCCAGGACCCGCTGTACGCCTCCTTCGGATGCCAGGTCGGCCAGTGAGTCCAGCGCGTCTTGTGCGCGGTCGACAGCCACTACCGGGTGGCCGCGGTGCGCGAACCAGCGCACGTGCCGGCCATGCCCGCAGGCCAGGTCCAGTACCGTGCCTCCTGCGGCGATCAGGTGCGACCAACGCTGGACCCACAGCGAAGCGTGCGGTATGTGGTGGTGGCATTCCATCACCATGCGGTTGTGGTTTCCATGTAACGGCAGCAGCGCGTCGGGCACTACCAAAAGGCGGTCAGAAGCAGGCCCACAGTTGTTGCGCCAGGGTCACCATCAGTTCCGGCTGAAAGTACAGGGCGAACACTCCCAGCAACACAGCGAGCGCCGTGCAGTATGCGACGAACCGGGTGCCAGCTCGGCGCGCCAAGTTCATGCATTTGCCATGGCAGGCCCTCCTGGGCTTTCAGAACGGCGAATCGCGCTCTCCTGAATCGGGAAGTTGATCAGCGCCGCGAAAACTCCCAACGCTATGGCGATGTACCAGACTACGTCGTAACTACCGGTACGGTCGTATAGCAATCCGCCCAGCCATACTCCCAGAAAAGAGCCTACCTGGTGGCTCAGAAATACGAACCCGCTGAGCATGGACAGATGGGCCACGCCAAAGATCTGTGCCACCGCTGCGTTGGTGACTGGCACGGTGGACAGCCACAACAAACCCATGGCAGACGCGAAAACATACACACTGGGCGGTGTCAGCGGAACCAGCAGAAATACACCGATGACAAGCGCGCGCGCCAGGTAAATGAAACACAGAATATTTTTCTTCTTGCATTTTTGCCCAAGAACGCCCGCAGCATAAGTACCAAACACGTTGAACAGGCCGATCAGCGCCAGTGCATAACTGGCCACCTCCGGCGGCAAGCCCTGGTCCTTCAAGTAGCTTGGCATGTGTACGCCGATAAACACGACCTGGAACCCGCACACAAAATAGCCTGCCACCAGCATCTGGAAACTGGGGTACTTGAAGGCTTCGCGCAGGGCTTGCACAATCGTCTGGTCCCGCTGCGCAACCGCACCACCAGCGAACCCGGGTTCACGCAGACCGACCGCGAGCGGAACCATCAGCAGAGCGACTGCGCCGAGCACCAGCAACGCCTGTTGCCAACCTATGTGGCTGATCAGCAGAGCTTCCACCGGCACCATCAGGAACTGTCCGAACGAGCCAGCCGCCGCAGTGATACCCATCGCCCAGGAGCGCCGCTCGGCAGGTACGTTGCGCCCGATTACTCCGTAAATCACGGCATAGGTGGTGCCTGCCTGGGCAGTACCCACCAGTACACCGGTGCTGAGGGCAAACAGCAACGGCGTTGACGCTAGACCCATGCCGACCAGGCCGAGCGCATAAATCACTGCACCCACCACTATCACCCGAAGCGCACCGAACTTGTCGGACACCATGCCCGCAAAAATGCCGGCCAACCCCCACGAAATATTCTGGATGGCGATCGCAAACGAGAAGGTCTCACGCGTCCATTCACGTGCCTGGATGATCGGTTGCAACCACAGGCCGAAACCGTGGCGGATACCCATGGCGAGTGTGACGATGGCTGCTCCGCACCACAGGATTTGCGAGAGGGAAAGTGTTTTCGGGGCAGAAGCCATGCTGGAAATGTAGCCAGTTTGCAGGGGCAGCGCAGGCGCAGCGCTTGGCAAGCCACACCATAAGCCGCCCAGAGGCCGCTGCAACAGGTGCAGTCCGAGAGCAAAGCTGTATATTTGTACAGTCTTTGCGAATTAGCGGCTTACAATCCGGCTCCATGGCAAGTATCCCCCCGGCGCGACCGCCCGCATCCTATTCAGAGAGTTCGATCCGTGTGCTGAAAGGCCTTGAGCCTGTGAAGCAGCGACCGGGCATGTATACCCGCACCGATAACCCGCTGCATGTGATCCAGGAAGTTCTGGACAACTCCGCTGACGAGGCCCTGGCCGGACACGGCAAGAAGATCCGCGTGACGCTGCATGCAGACGCGTCGGTTTCGGTGGAGGACGACGGGCGTGGAATACCGTTTGGATTGCATCCGCAAGAAAACGCACCCGTGATCGAACTGGTCTTCACCCGCCTGCATGCGGGCGGCAAATTCGACAAAGGCAAGGGCGGTGCCTACAGCTTCTCTGGTGGGCTGCACGGCGTGGGTGTGAGTGTCACCAATGCACTTGCAAAACGGCTGGAGGTGAACTCGTACCGTGACGGCAGCGTCGCACGCATGGTGTTCGAGGCGGGGGAGGTGGTACAGAGCCTGCAGTTGCGCCAGGCACAGTCCGGCGACCGCAAATGTGGCACGTCGGTGCGGGTCTGGCCGGACCCGAAATACTTCGAGACTGCTGCACTGCCGATGAACGACCTGGTGCATCTGCTGCGCAGCAAGGCGGTTTTGATGCCCGGCGTGACGGTGACATTGCAGAGCGAAAAAACACAGGAGCTACAGAGCTGGATTTACAAAGGGGGCCTGCGCGACTACCTGCTGCAAGCGTTGGCGGGCGACCCGGTGATACCGCTGTTCGAAGGCGAAACCTTTGCCGATGCCAGCCACGAAAGTTATGCAGAAGGCGAAGGCGCGCAGTGGTGCGTCGCCTTTACCGAAGAAGGAAATCCGGCACGCGAGAGTTATGTGAACCTGATTCCCACCAGCGCCGGGGGTACGCACGAAAGCGGGCTGCGCGAGGGCTTGTTCGCGGCGGTCAAGGGTTTCGTCGAGTTGCACGCCTTGCTTCCCAAAGGCGTCAAGCTGCTGCCGGAAGACGTGTTTGCGCGGGCCAGTTATGTGCTGTCGGCAAAGGTGCTGGACCCGCAGTTTCAAGGCCAGATCAAGGAGCGGCTGAACTCGCGCGACGCGTTGCGACTGGTCTCCGGCTTTGTGCGGCCAGCACTGGAGCTGTGGCTCAACCAGCATGTGGAATATGGGCGCAAACTTGCCGAGCTGGCGATCCGGGCGGCGCAGACCCGGCAAAGAGCCGGGCAAAAAGTGGAGAAGCGCAAAGGCTCCGGAGTCGCGGTGCTGCCCGGTAAACTGACCGACTGCGAGAGCCGCGACCTGGCGCACAACGAGGTGTTCTTGGTGGAGGGCGATTCAGCCGGTG
>JANOCN010000326.1:0-1501 GCA_031412185.1 Betaproteobacteria bacterium
CAATCACCCCGACCCCGCCAAAAGCAATAATGGCACCCAAAATCTGGTACCGGCTGGCGCGCTCGGCTAAGGCGGTCCGCACCGGTGGCTTGGGTGCTTTCGTCGCAGTGGACGCGGGCCTACCGGGGGTGGAGCGATCACATCGCCTATCGCAGCCATCTTCCGTCCAGTCCATTGGGTGAAATTGTGGATTGGGTACGCAGCGTGCGTGCCTGGCGCGGTGCGTGCCAACGGGGGGGCCATTTTTCGCTCGACATCGACGGCATTGCTGTGGCGGATCTCGTAATTGACTCCTACCTTCGCTTTCGTCCGTCTCCGCGTTTTGACATTGCAGACCGCTTTGTCTTGCTCCTTATTCGTCAGGCGTATCGCGACGTGCGACATGCGCATGCCTATTTCAGCGAGCACATGCCGAAGGTCTATCTGACTTCCTACTCCACCTATATCGAGCATGGCATCCCCGTGCGGGTGGCGCTGGCGCACGGCGTGAAAGTTTTCTCGTTTGGAAATTTTGTGCAGATCGGCAAACCGCTCACTCTGCAAGATAGCTTCCATACACCAAATTGCGAACGGTACAGGCAGGTTTTCAACTCGCTGGACCAGCAACCTGCGCGGCTTGCGCTCGCCGAGAAACAACTGCGATTCCGGCTTTCGGGAGGAATTGATTCAGCAACCAGCTACATGTTGGCCTCGGCCTACTCGGACCACAATATAGTGCCTCCGCACGGCGTTCGTGGGGCGGTCGTGGTGTTCTTGCACGACTTTTACGACAGCCCCCACGTCTACGCCGACCTGGTGTTCGACGACTTCTGGGCCTGGATTTGCTTCACCGTCAAAGCGCTTGACGAGGCGGGCATCCCTTTCTACCTGAAACCACATCCGAACCAGATCGAACTCAGCAATGCGGTACTGCGGGAACTGCAAGTGGCATACCCGCGCGTGCGCTTTCTTCCTGTTGGCGTCACCAACGTCCAACTGGTTGACGCCGGCATGCTTTGCGGTATTACAGTGTATGGCACCGTCGCGCACGAACTGGCTTATCTGGGCATTCCTACGATTGCCTGCGCCAGGCACCCGCACACCGCGTTCGACTTTTGCCGTACTGCCAGGACCAAGTCCCATTACCTTGCGTTCCTGCGTAGTCCGTCTGAGGCCACGGGTAGTGTGGCGGTACTGCGCGAACAGGCACTTACCTTCTATTACATGCACAATCTATACGGGGAAGCGGAGCATCTCGCGCTGCGCGCTCTGTTTGTTGATTGGTGGAAGGCCTGCCAGTGGCGAGATCTGCCGCAGGCAGACCTGACGGCCAGCTTTGACAGGCTTCGCAGGTCTGCGGAGTTTGTGGTCTTTGTGCGACACTTGCTGGCGAGCGGCAGCTAGAATGCCGAGCGCTCTTTCAGTCGGCGTCTGGCCGCTGAAGATACCTCCAAAGGCCCGACGTTGCGACACTTTCCGCCCCCGATCACCGACCGCAAAATCCGATTCGCCTTGGTGGGTT
>JANOCN010000327.1:0-14277 GCA_031412185.1 Betaproteobacteria bacterium
GTACGAGCTCACCCTTTCGCGCGAGCGTGACAGCTTGCTGGCGCATGCGCGTGTGATTGACGAGAATGTCGGCCAGCAGTTGTTGGGCGCGAACGCCGCGTTGACCAGTATGCGCAGCGACATGGCAGCGTTGATAGACGCGGGCCAGGTGCCACAGATTGACAATCGCCTGAAGGCTCTCACCGACGCTATGCCGGGTGTGCGGACCATGCTGGCGCTGGATGCCTCCGGCAGGGTTTTCGCGGCCAGCCGTGCAGATCTGGTTGGCCTAGACCTGGGCCAGCGCGCCAATTTTCTGGGGGTCAAGGTCAAGCCGGAGCGCGACACTTTGTATGTCTCTACACCCTTCAAGACCGCGCTGAACGTCTTTTCCATCATTCTGATGAAGGTATGGATGGACGACAAAGGTCAGTTCGGGGGCATAGTTGCGGCCACCCTCGACCCCGAGTATTTCCAGGTGCTGCTGCGCTCGGTGTTGTACGCGGACGAGACACGCAGCGGTTTGACGCATGGCAGTGGCCAAGTGTTCATGAGCTTGCCAGTAACCAATACTGACAAAGCTCCCAGCCAGGCCAGCGACGCATTCTTCAAGTTGCATCGTGACTCCGGGCTTCGAGAGAGCCTTTTCAAGGGCACCATAGACAACCCCTCAGGCGAAGAGCAAATAGTGGCCTTTCGCACCATGCAGCCGGCATTGCAGATGGACCAACCTTTGGTCGCGACCATGAGTCGCCCGGTTTCGGCGGTGCTGGCACCCTGGCGCAGCCTGTCCAAGCTCTATCTGTTGATGTATTGCGTACTTGCCGCCACGGTCTTGACCGTTGCGGCGCTGGAGCAACGCAAGCGACAGGCGCTGAGGGAGCTCAGGGTGGCCCGCGAGCAGGAGTCGCGCGAGCATGCTGAAAGATTGGATATGGCCCTGGCGGGTGGAGAACTCGGATTGTGGGACATTGACCTTGAAACCGGTTCCCGCACAGTCAATCCCCGGGCCCAGGAGATGGTGGGATGCGGGCCTGACGACGCCGTAGAAGACATCACACAGTGGACCGCACGGGTACATCCCGATGATCGGGCCACATGGGAGCTGGCGCGCCAGGAGCATCAGGCTGGCCGCACAGAGTCGCTGGTGGCAGACTATCGAATTCGGCACCAGGATGGCCACTGGGTGTGGCTGCACAGCCGCGGCAAGGTGACACGGCGCGACGCTGGCGGACGGGCGCTGCGCATCACGGGCACTTATCTGGACGTGACGGCGCGCCTGGCGGCCGAGGCACAGATCAAGCGCTCGGCGGAGCTGCTGGCACGTATGAGCCGGGTGTCGCGCACCGGTGGTTGGGACTACGACCTGATCACCGGTCGCAGCACCTGGTCGCCCGAGATGTTTCGCATCCGCGAACTCGACCCTTCTGTGCAGCTCGACCAGGAAGTCGTGATGAGCGCCTATTTGCCTGAATCGCGGGTACTGCTGGCGGCCGCGCGCAGCGCGGCTATAGAACACCAGACTCCGTGGGACATGGAGTTGCAAATGACCACGGCCACAGGCAATGTTATCTGGGTGCGCACGCAGGGTGAAGCGGTGGTCGAACACGGCAAGACCGTGGGCCTGACCGGAACGCTCAGAAACGTGACCTGGCGCAAGCAGTCGCAGATCGACTTGAAGATTGCCAGCGAGAAGCTGGAGAGGATGGCGCTCTCGGATGGCCTCACCGGCATAGCCAACCGGCGCCTGTTCGACCAGACTCTGCAGGCCGAGTGGCTGCGCGGCGCGCGATCCGGCCAGCCGCTGGCATTGCTGATGATAGATATCGACCACTTCAAGCTCTACAACGACCGCTATGGCCACGCCGGCGGTGACGAGTGCTTGCGTCGGGTTGCGCAGTTGCTGGCCGACTGCTCGCGACGCGCGGGCGACCTGGTCAGCCGTTTCGGTGGCGAGGAATTTGCCATTCTGCTGCCCGCAACCGACCTGGCCAGCGCCTGCAAGGTTGCGCAGACCTGCCTCGATGCGGTGCGCCAGGAGCAGATGGTGCATGCGACATCGCCCATTGGACCGTGGCTGACTGTGAGTATCGGTGTTGCAAGCGTCGAGGTTAACGCTGCGCGCCCCGCGCTGTCCCTAATCGAGCGCGCCGACGCCGCCTTGTACCGTGCCAAACATCTGGGTCGGGCGCGCTTCGCAATGCTGAGTAACGTCGCACTGTGAGGCAGTGGCCGCAGGATCGCCACCAGACAGGGCTCCGGTATCGATTTTGGGAATGGCGCAATCGTTCATGCGCGCTCCAGCGGCGGTGGGACCAGCACCAGGTTGCCCACATGTTTTTTCTCGATGAATTCGGCTTGTGCCTGGGCTATTGCGTCCAGCGGAAAAATCCTGGCTACCAGCGGACGGATCTCTCCACGCTCTACGCAGCCAATTAGCCTGGGAAAAACAGGTTCGTCCCAGGCGGTGCTGCCGATCAGGCGAAGATCCTTCAGATACAACACGCGCAGGTCGAGCGCCACCAGCGGGCCCGCGATGGCACCCGAGGACACATAACGCCCGCCCCGACGCAGCAGCTTGAGCAAGCTGCCGAAGCCTGGTCCCGCCACGTTGTCAACCACCAGATCCACATTATCCTGGCCCAAGCTGGTCACCAAGTCGTCGTCGCGGTCCAGCACCTGATCGGCACCCAGGGCAAGCACCTGTGCCATCTTGGCGCGCCCGGCAATGGCGCTGACCCGCGCACCGCGCAGCCTCGCCAACTGCACCACGGCAGAACCGACGCCACCTGAAGCACCGGTCACCAGAACATGTTCTTCACTACGCAACTCGGCGCGGTGCAGCATGTTCTCGGCGGTGCCGTAGGCGCACGGCATCGAGCCTAGTTCCACGTCGCTCCAGGCACAGTCGACCGCAAACACTTCGCTGGCCGGCACCTTGACGAACTGCGCAAAAGCGCCGTCAAAATCCGAGCCCATCCAGACCATGTCCATGGAGCCGAATCCATGCGTCCGCATGCAGGGCCGCACCAGCACCCGGCGGCCGATCAGGCCGCGATCCACACTGGTGCCGACTTCGACCACGCGGCCGCAGCAGTCCGTGCCCTGGATAAACGGAAAAGGCGTGGGAGCATTCCAGCCGCCATCGGTTTTGGGCTCGGCGCAGCCTTCCTGCGCTCGGGCCGCGCTGGCGGTGTCGCTGGTGACCGAATCTGAATACCAGCCCAGGCGGGTGTTGATCTCGTTGTTGTTGACCCCGGCCGCCAGCACCTGGAGCAAGACTTCGCCCGGCCCTGCCACCGGCCGCGCGACGTCACAGTACAGCAGCTTGTCATAACCGCCATGGCCGGTCGTGAGCACCGCCTTCATGGTCATCTCGCCATGCGGACCGGACCTACCCGAAATGGGGCGGCGCACGCCGGTCATGTGAACCTTTGCTCCAGATAGGCCAGCAGCGTGCGAATCGTCTGGCCCTCGCCCCCCACCGGCCGGCCAGGTCGCGCCGTATCGTTCCAGGCGAACAGGTCTACGTGCAGCCATTCCTGCCCCGGCTCCACAAAATACTCCAGGAACAGCGCGGCATTGATGGCACCCGCCATGGCATTGCGGCCGGTGTTGACGATGTCGCCCACGCTGCTTTCTATGCCGGCCTTGTAGGGATCCCACAGCGGCATGTGCCACAGCGGGTCGTCCAGCTGCAGGCCCAAATCCACCAGGTGGCGGGCCGTGTTCATGTCTCTGCAAAACAGCGCGGGCAACTGCGGGCCAAGCGCGACGCGGGCGGCACCCGTGAGCGTCGCCAGGTCAATAATGAGCTCGGGTTTGCCCTCGGACGCATAGGCCAAGGCGTCGCTGAGGATCACCCGGCCTTCAGCATCGGTATTGCCGATCTCGATCTGGATACCCTTGCGCGTCTTGATCACGTCACCGGGGTGGTACGCATTGCCGGAGATAGCGTTCTCGACCGCCGGTATCAGCACCTGCAGGCGCACCGGAAGTTTCAGCTCCATCACAAGAGACGCGAGCGCAAGTGCGTGCGCTGCACCGCCCATATCCTTCTTCATCTGGCGCATGCCGTCCGGGCTCTTGATGTCAAGACCACCACTGTCGAAGCACACACCTTTGCCAACGATAGCCAGGCGCGGATGTTTGTCCCGTCCCCAGTTCAGCTCAATCAGGCGCGGCGCATGGGAGCTGGCGCGACCGACGGCGTGGATGGCTGGGAAGTTCTGGTTGAGCAAGGCGTCGCCAGTGATTTGCCGGAACTTGGCACCATGCTGCCTGGCGACTGCCTGCGCCGCTTTGGCCAGATCGTGCGGCCCCATGTGTTCGGCCGGTGTGTTGACGAGGCTGCGGATGCTGCCAATCGCGTTGGCCAGCGTCAATCCGCGCTGTGCCTGCGCGCTGGCCTGCAGGATCAAGCTTGCCGGCGCGCGTTTGCGTGGTTTGTACCGGTCAAACGTGTAGGCACCCAGGACCCAAGCCAGCGCAGCCTGCTGGGGCGGCACATCCAAGCCCTGGCCCGACAGTGTGTAGCTGCCTTGAGGCAGCGCCAATGGGAGGGTGGCCAGCCCGAAAGGATGGTCGGCACGGCTTACGCCGGCAAACACCTGCATGAGTTTCCCATTCGCATCTGGCGCCAGGGCGTGGCTGTCCGGCGCGCCCGTGAAAGCGACCGTTTCCAGCCAGGTGCGTGTGGCCGCAGGCAAGTGTGGTGCCAGCTTCAGGTAACTGGCGCGATCCACCACCGTTATGGCGGTGGTGGCGGCAGGGATCGATTTCTTGAGCTGTACGGCCATGTTGCAATTTCTCCGTTGTCAGATGGGAAGCACCTCAGTCATGCCCCGACAGACTCATTGGTCGTCATCAGAAAGGGATTGACGATCCGCAAGCTGCCGCGCACCAGCTGGTTGTGTTGCAAGTCTTCGGTGTAGACCACTTCCGCGCCGGACTGCAGGGCACCTGCAAGCATGAGGCTGTCGTAGAAGCCGAATCGGGTTTCGCTTTGCAGATCGAGCGCGGTGTTGATCAGCTGCGGACCGGAGCCGACCCGGTTCAGCGGCTGCATGGCGGCATCGATGAACTGCTTGCATTCGTCCGTGGTAAAGCGTTGTGCGAACTTGCGCAGCGCAACGTTCGCGAACTCCTGCACTACCTGGTAACTGGTGCAGCCCAGATGGCTGGCCAGCGCACGCTCTACCAGTTGCAAGGCGCGTTGCTTCTTGAGCGGTTCAGCCGAAAGCAGCGCATAGACAAAGATGTTCGTGTCCAGAAAAAACACCGTACCTGGTGCCAGTTGCATCGTCAGCGCTCGTTCATTTCGTCACGCGTAAAGGTGCGCTGGGCACCTTTGTCGCCCAGCTGTTGCATGACGTCCCGAAAACGTGCCACCGCAGCATGGTCCTGCACCGCAGCATATTCCGCGAGCCACTTGCGAAACTCAACATTAAGGGTGGTTTGCGCAGCGCCTGCTTTGTCCCGAGCGCGGGCGATGAGCTGCTCGTCTGCAGACAGCGTGATGTTACGAAGCATAGTATGTGTGCACTGAGTCATGGCAGTGTACACGAAAATTCCAGAATCGCAGGCTTGGTGGTGCTGTACTCCTTCAAAGTCGCACGCTGATTTTGGGGGGCGCCTACTTTTTGCGAAACGCCGTAACGATAGCCTGGCCTTCTCCGCCGGCGCGTTTTTCCCAGTCGGTCAGCATGATGGCACCCACCTGCCGCATATCCGCCATCAGTTTCGGCGATGGGGCCATGATCTTCATGCCTTTTTCGGTCAGCGCCTTCTTGTACCAATCATTTTTCTCTTCACTGATTTTCCAACCGCGGGTTTCGGCGTCGGCCGCCGCCTTGGTGACCGCCGCCTGCGTGGCCGGGTCAAGCGCGTCGAACGCCTTCCTGTTCACAATCACAGCATTTTTCGGCAACCAGGCCTGGGTGTCGTACCAATACTTCACGTGTTCGTAGGTCTTGGTGTCGTAACCCGTCGACCCGGAACTCATGTACGACTGCACCACTCCGGTGGCGAGCGCCTGGGTCAGCTCGGCCGCCTGGATGGTGACGGGCTGGGCCCCGATAAGCTCGGCGATCTTGCCAGTGGCTGGCGAATAGGCGCGCCACTTGATGCCGCGCATGTCGGCCACCGAGCTGATTTCCTTGTTGACGTAAATGCCCTGAGGTGGCCACGCCACGGCGAACAACAGCTTCATGCCCTGATTGCCCAGGTAGCTGTCCAAGGCTGCCTTCTGCGCAACATACAGCTTTTTGCTGTCGGCGTAACTCGCAGCCAGAAATGGAATGCCATCGAGTCCAAACAACGCGTTCTCATTGTCGAAGTTAGCCAGCAGGATCTCGCCTATCTGGGCCTGCCCGCCCTGTACGGCGCGTTTGATTTCAGGCGCCTTGAACAGCGACGCGTTGGCGTGCACCTGAATCTTGAGTTTGCCCGCACTGGCTTTGTCCACGTCAGCGGCGAACTGGACCAGGTTTTCAGTATGGAAGTTGCTCGCTGGATAAGCTGCAGGCAAATCCCTCTTGGTCTGCGCCCACGCGGGCAGGGCAAGGCCGATCAAAGCGGCGGATAAAGCAATTCTGAATTTCATGCGGACTCCATCATTAAGTGTTCAACCGGGTTGGTTGGGTTGTGGCACAAGCATAGATGCAATCCGCGTGCCAGGGGCATCGGGATTTCCCGCGCTATTTGTCTTTGCCCATCACCGCGTCGGGCAGCCAGGTGACGATTTGCGGAAATACGGTCACCAAGGCGATGCAAAGCACCAGGCAGCCAAAAAATGGCAAGGCAGCGCGGGCGATCACGGTGCTGTCCTTGCCGGTCATGTTCTGCATCACAAACAGGTTGAAACCCACTGGCGGCGTGACTTCGGCAATCTCGACCAGCAGCACGATGAAGATGCCGAACCAGATCAGGTCGAAACCGGCCTTCTGAATCATCGGTAGCACCACAGCGGCGGTCAGCACGATCATGCTGATGCCGTCCAGCGCGGTGCCCAGAATGAGGTACACGACGACCAGGGTCGCAATCAGCGCGTAGGGCGAAAGATTCATGGCGTTGACCCACTCCGCCAGCTCACGCGGTACGCCGGTGAAAGCCATGGTCTTGGTCAGGAACGCCGCGCCGGCCAGGATGAACATGATCATGCAACTGGTGCGGGTGGCACCCATCAAACCTTCCTTGAAGTTGCTCCAGCTCAGACTGCGCCCCCACGCTGCGATGGCCAGTGACCCGGCTACGCCATAAGCTGCACATTCGGTAGCGGTGGCGTAACCGCCCACCAGCACCCAGACGATAAAGACAATCAGCGCCGCGCAGGGAATCAGGTTACCGCTCTTGCGGACTTTTTCAGCGAAGCTGGTGGGGGCATCGGGCGGCGGCACCTTCGACGGGTTGCGGATGCTCCACCAGGCGATATAACCCATAAACAGCAGCATCAACAATGCGCCCGGGATAAACCCCGCCAGGAAGATGCGGATGATGGAGGCGTCGGCCGCCACCGCATAGACCACCATGGTGATTGACGGCGGGATCAAAATGCCCAGGGTGCCAGCCGTTGCCAGCGACCCGATGGCAAGCTGTTCGTCGTAGCCGCGTTTCTTCAGCTCGGGCAGCGCCACCTTGGCGATCGTGGCGCAGGTGGCAGCAGACGAGCCGCTGACCGAGCCGAATATGCCGCACCCCAGAATGGTCGTGTGCATAAGACGCCCCGGTACTTTGTTCAACCATGGGCTCAGGCCTTCAAACATTTCCTCGCTGAGTTTGGTGCGAAAAAGAATCTCGCCCATCCAGATAAACAGCGGTAACGCGGCCAGTTCCCAGGATGCGTTGCTCTCCCAGAACGACGAAAACAGGTTCTTGCCCGGCTGCGTGGTGGTGAAGAATGCCTGTCCGACCCAGCCGCAGATGGCCAGCGTCATTGCGATCCAGACCCCGCCGGTCAATAGCAGCAGCATGATCACCAGCAGCAACAGACCTATGCCGAGTGTTTCCATGTTGGGGTGGGGCGGCGGGTCCGTTCAAATGTCCGACGAAAAGTCGCCCTGGGCGTGCCTCTTTTCGACCGCCACCACGTACGACGGCCGTCCACCGCGCAGCACGATCACCAGTTCGTCCAGCACAGCAATAAAGAACAGCCAGGCACCCAGCACAAAACTGGTTTGCGGAATCCAAAGCGGCAAAGCCAGCAAGCCGTTGGCCATGTCGTTGAATTGCCAGCTTTCAAACGTAAACCGGGTCGCCCACCAGGCTAGATAACCGATACAGACACTGGCCAGTGCCAGCGAACCGACCTCGAACCGGTGTTTGATGGCTGCAGGAAGTCGGTCGAGCAGCAGTGTCACGCGGACGAAGTCGCCGTGTTTGAAAGCATGCGCCATCGCCAAAAAAGCCGCCGCAGCGCAGAGCCAGGACACCACGTCGTTGGTCGCGCCGGTGCGCATGCCGAACTCACGCAGTACGCTCTGGCCTATCATCAACAAACAAATTGCTGCAATGCAGGCGGCGGCCAGCCCGCCAGCTGCAAGGTACAGGGTGTCGAGTAGTTTTCTCATGGGCCATTATTGCCGCATGCCATTTATGCGATCCATCTTCATCCCGCAGCCCCCGGTGTCCTGTGCCGAACCATGCCTGATGGTGAGGCCTCAATGACGCCGTCAAACCTTCAAGCTGCCCGGACCATGCAAGACAACCCGACAACTTTGGGCACCGACCGCTGGCAATTCTGGATCGACCGGGGCGGTACGTTCACCGACGTGGTGGGCAAACGGCCGGACGGCGTATTGGTGACCCACAAGCTGCTAAGCGACAACCCGGAGCACTACCGCGATGCAGCGGTCGCCGGCATCCGCCATTTGCTTGGGCTGAAGCCGGGGGAGGCCGTGACGCCAGCCCTGGTGGAGTGCGTAAAGATGGGCACCACGGTGGCCACCAACGCATTGCTGGAACGCAAGGGGGAGCCAACCCTGCTGGTGACTACCCGCGGGTTCCGCGACGCCCTGCGTATCGCATACCAGAATCGCCCGCGCCTGTTTGACCGGCATATCGTATTGCCCGAATTGTTGTACAGCGCCGTGCTGGAAGCACACGAACGTGTCGGCGCGTTTGGCGATGTAGTCGTGCCTCTCGACGAAGCGGCTCTGCATGCTGCGCTGTTGGCTGAGCACAGCCACGGGCTGCGCAGTGTGGCGATTGTTTTCATGCACGGTTACCGCTACACGGCACACGAGCTGGCGGCCAGACGCATCGCGCAGCAGATCGGGTTTACCCAGATCAGCACCTCGCACGAAACCAGCCCGTTGATGAAGTTCGTCAGCCGCGGCGACACGACGGTGGTCGATGCGTACCTGTCGCCGATCCTGCGCCGTTATGTGGAGCAGGTAGCCTCAGATATGCCAGGGGTAAAGCTGTTCTTCATGCAGTCGTCGGGTGGGCTGGCCGACGCGCGTGCCTTCCAGGGAAAAGACGCCATTCTGAGCGGCCCGGCCGGGGGAATCGTGGGCATGGCACGCACTGCCGCGATTGCGGGGCACAACAAGGTCATCGGGTTTGACATGGGCGGCACGTCCACCGACGTGTCGCACTACGCAGGCGAATTCGAGCGCGAGTTCGAAACCCAGGTGGCCGGTGTGCGGATGCGTGCACCGATGATGGGCATCCACACGGTAGCGGCTGGAGGCGGCTCACTTCTGGCATTTGACGGTGCGCGTTTCCGGGTCGGCCCGCACAGTGCCGGTGCCAACCCGGGCCCAGCGAGTTACCGCCGAGGTGGACCTCTTACGGTGACCGATGCCAACCTGATGCTGGGCAAGGTGCAGCCACTCCATTTTCCCCACGTGTTTGGCACCGGTGCCGACGAAGCGCTGGATGGCGACGTGGTGCGCAGAAAATTTGCGGAGCTTGCCAGGCAGACTTTGCGCAGTGCCGAGGACACCGCCGAGGGGTTTATCCGTATCGCCGTGCAGCAGATGGCCAATGCCATCAAGAAAATCTCGGTGGCGCGCGGATACGACGTGACACGTTACACCCTGCAGGGTTTTGGTGGTGCCGGTGGCCAGCATGCCTGCCTGGTGGCAGATGCACTTGGTATGGCGCATGTTTTTGTGCATCCCCTGGCGGGCGTGCTGAGTGCCTACGGCATGGGACTGGCCGACCAGAGCGTGATTCGCGAGCAGTCTGTGGAGCGCAGGCTGGCAGCGGATGCGCTGCCAGGGATCATCGCCGTACTCGACGCGCTCGCGGTAGCAGCCCAGGGTGAACTGGTCCGCCAGCAATTGGGCCACGGACGGGTTGACATTCAACGGCGAGTGCACCTGCGGTTCGAAGGCAGCGATTCTGCGCTTGTGGTGGGCTACCCGCGGGCAGAAGTAGAAGACGGCCAGCGCATCGTGGCTCTGATCGCCGCCGATTTTGAAGCAGCTTACCAAAAGCGTTTTGCTTTTTTGATGCAGGGCAAGGCACTCGTGGTGGAGGCGGTGTCGGTCGAAGCACTGATCGCCGGAGACGCGCCATCCGAGCCACGCCACCCCGTGCATCCCCTGCGTGAGGTACCGCGCCGCGAAACGGTGCGAATGTATTCCGGCGGCCAGTGGCATGACGCGGCCCTGGTGGTGCGCGAAGACCTGCGCTGCGGTGACACCATTCCCGGCCCGGCCATCATCGCCGAGAAAAATGCCACCACGGTGGTGGAGCCAGGCTGGGCAGCGCAGCTGACCGAGCTGGACCATCTGGTGCTGGACCGGCGCACGCCACGCGCGTCAAGTCATGCGTCAGGGACCACCGCGGACCCGGTGCTTCTGGAGTTATTCAATAACCTGTTCATGAACATTGCGGAGCAGATGGGGCTGCAACTGCAGAACACGGCTTATTCGGTGAACATCAAGGAACGTCTGGACTTCAGTTGTGCATTATTTGATGCGCAGGGCAACCTGATCGCCAACGCGCCGCATATGCCGGTGCATCTGGGTTCCATGGGAGAGAGCATCAAGACGGTCATCCGCGAGAACGCCGCCAGCATGCAGGCAGGCGATGTGTTTGTGCTGAACGACCCTTACCACGGTGGCACACATCTGCCCGATATCACCGTGATCACGCCGGTGTACCTGGCAGACGCAACGGACTTGACGGACGCAAACCGCGCGGATCGGCCCACCTTCTACGTTGGCAGCCGCGGGCACCATGCCGATGTGGGCGGCACCACGCCGGGCTCGATGCCACCGTTCTCGACACGCATAGAAGAGGAGGGTGTACAGATCAACAATGTCAAGCTGGTAGATCGTGGCGTGCTGCAGGAGGCGCACATGCTCGCGTTGCTGCGTGGGCAGATTTCCGCCGGGCCGCCCCAAGTAAAAAGCGACGGGGGCACACACCCGGCACGCAACCCGCAGCAGAACATGGCAGACCTGCGGGCGCAGATTGCGGCGAACGAGAAGGGCGTGCAGGAACTGTGCAAGATGGTGGGCGATTTTGGGTTGGATGTTGTGCAGGCCTATATGGGCCACGTGCAGGACAACGCGGAAGAATCGGTACGCCGGGTGATCACGCGCCTTAAAGACGGCGCATTCACCCTGGCGCTGGACAACGGCGCACAGATACAGGTGGCGATCCGGGTGGACACGATGCAGCGCAGTGCCGAGATTGACTTTACCGGTACCTCGGTGCAACAGACGAACAACTTCAATGCTCCCACGGCCGTATGCATGGCTGCTGTTTTGTACGTGTTCCGCAGCCTGGTGGATGACGACATTCCGCTCAATGCAGGCTGCCTGAAGCCGCTCAAGGTAATCATCCCGGAGGGCTCGATGCTCAACCCGAGCCCGCCTGCCTCGGTGGTGGCCGGCAATGTTGAAACGTCCACCTGCATCACCAATGCGTTGTTCGGTGCGCTCGGTGTCATGGCAGCGGGTCAATGCACGATGAACAACTTTACCTTTGGCAATGCGAGGTACCAGTACTACGAGACCATTTCAGGCGGCACAGGGGCCGGCGGTGTCGTGGACGCTGGAGGCCGACTGACTGGCGGATTTCATGGCACGAGCGTGGTGCAGGCACACATGACCAACTCCCGCCTGACCGACCCGGAGGTGCTCGAGTTCCGCTTCCCGGTGCGGCTAGACAGCTACGAGATACGCCACGGCTCCGGGGGCAGCGGGCGCTGGCATGGTGGCGACGGAGGCATCCGGCGGATTCGTTTTCTGGAGCCCATGACAGCCAGCATTTTGTCCAACGGACGCAAGATTCCAGCGTTTGGCATGGCGGGAGGATCGCCAGGTGCACTCGGTATCAACCGTGTGGTGCGCGCCGATGGCACCGAAGAATTACTGGGCCATATCGGACAGGCACAAATGGCCGCAGGCGACGTGTTCGAGATCTACACGCCCGGAGGCGGTGGCTTTGGTGCGGTGGTAGGGGCGTGAGCGCGTGCAGGACAGTTTGATACGCAGCGTGCTGGTTGTAGACGATGACCCGTTCATCTGCACCACCGTGTCGATGCTGCTTTCGCTTGAGGGTTTCGAGGTGCGCAGTGCCGCAGAAGGGCGCGCCGGACTGCAGGCCGCGTTGTCCCATCCGCCCGACGCAATTCTGTCCGATGTCAACATGCCGTATATGGACGGTTACGCCCTGCTGGCTGCTGTACGCGCCAGCGCCATCCTGGCGCACACCCGTTTTGTATTGCTGGCTGGCGCACCGGAAGCGGCGCCCGAGCAACAATTGCCAACCGCTGACATCTGGTTGCCCAAGCCGTTTACCCGGGAGCAACTGTTGCGGGTACTTGGATAGTTGCTGGAGCCAGAGCAAAGGAGGCAGAGCGGCACCCCATCCAGGCTCCTAGCCCAGCGACAGCATATAGCCGACACCACGCACGGTGCGCAGGGCCTGCGGGTTTTCGGGATTTACTTCAATCTTGCGCCGTAGCCGGGTGATGCGCAAGTCGATGCTGCGGTCGCTGCCATCGTAGTCGCGCTGGCTGGTGGTCTCCAGCAGCCATTCCCGCGTGAGCGGGCGGTTCGGGTGTCGGCAAAACAAGTCCAGCAGATCGAATTCGGTGGCGGTGAGCGCCTCTCGCGTACCGTCGGGTGTAAGAAGGAAGCGGCGCTGCCGATCGAACTGGCAGCGGCCCAGCTGCACCAGTGCAGTATCGGCCTCCAGCGCTGCGGCCTGAGCGCTGGGCGCAGGTTCTGCGACCGATATGCGACGCAGCACACTTTTCACCCGCGCCAGCAGTTCCCGCGGGTCGTAGGGCTTGGTGACATAGTCGTCCGCACCGGTTTCCAAACCCACGATGCGGTCCACCGAGTCCGTCGCCCCTGTCACCATGATGATGCCCAAGCGCGGGTGGCGCTCGCGCAGCCAGCGCGCCAGGGCAAAACCGTCCTCGCCGGGCAAACCAATGTCGAGCAGCACTATGTGCGGCAGCTCGGCCAGCAGCGCCTCGCGCATCAGGGTGCCATTTGACACTGCGGCAACACGCAGGCTGTGGCGAGACAGATACTCGGTCAGAATGTGGCGCTGGGTAGCCTCGTCTTCGACGATCAGCAAATAGGGGTTTTCGATACGCAAGTGGATGCCTGTGTGTCCCGATTATGGCCGCGAAACCACTGCCCGTACGGTGCCAAACCACGCCCAAGGCTGATACAAACGATACAAACCCGGCACCGGCGACATGCTGCGGAAACAGCGGGCTCGCACACTCCCTGCCAGCGGGAAAGAAACAGGGAATGTGTTGCAGCCGGTGATTCCCTCTGTCAGGGGAATGTAGCCACAGCAGCAGCGCAGGCGGCAAGCGCATTGCCCGCTTTCGCCACAGAAATGGAGTCCACCATGTTTATCGTTATAAACGCCATTTGCCTTATGGCCGCCGTGTTGCTGATTCTTGTGATTGCAGCCACGGCGTCGATACCCAGCCGCCACGCCATCGGGTTCGAACCACCGGAAGGTGAGTGGTTGGGCCCGAACCAGGGAACCGGCAGGGGTACGGCACGGGTGCTGCGTTCGCGACCTGTTCCCGCACGGCAGCGTAGCGTCGGCGTAACATCGCATTAGGTTACGCTTATGAGCTGTGCCACCCCATGCCAATTGACGGGAAAACTGCGCCAGTACTGAATCCGGACCTGGACCAACTTCTCGGCTGGACGCAACAGGAAGCGCTGCGCCGCTCGGAAGAGCGCTACCGAGCGGTGGTAGAGCATCTGGGCCAGGGTATGGTGGTGGTGCAGGGGGCTCAGTTCGTGTTTGTCAATTCCCGCGCAGCCGAGATCGCACAAATGTCGGTGGATGAGATGCTGC